>DATAGL010000256.1:0-1977 GCA_036263755.1 Chitinophagaceae bacterium
CAAGCGCCGGGTAAAACCCTGCGAGGATACCCACAAGCAGTATAAGCGCTACTACGGACAAGGCAATCAGCGGATTGGTGAAGATGTCGAATACCATTTCCTTTTCTGTGAACCGGTTCAGTGAAGGAAGCAGCAACCATGCAGCAACGATCGCCAGTACCATACTGATCGCAGCCAATAATACGGTTTCTCCGATGAACTGAAACAGGAGTTGCCTTCTTCCTGCACCAATCGTTTTTCGCACACCTACTTCTTTTGCTCTTTGCAGCGACCTGGATGTGGCGAGGTTGACAAAATTGAAACAGGCGATCACCAGGATGAAAAGGGCGATGATGGTCAGTGCGTTTACGTAGCTGATGTTACCACGCACCGAGATATCGTACTTAAAGTCCGAGGAGTATAAATGTACCTGGCCAAGCGGCTGAAAGAAGGGCACGTTACTTCCGCCCTCTCCTTTCAGAAAAGGTTTTGAATATGTTTGAAACTTTGCCTCTGTTGCCTGTACGGGGGTACCGGCTTTCAGCTTCACATAGGTGTTGAAGGGGTACCATTGCCAGCTTTGCATCATTTCCGGCGGGAAGGCCACTGCCCCCAGGGAGTACAGGAAATTAACCGGGAGGTGAAACTTCTCATCGTTCCGGAGTACTCCTTTGATCACAAAAGGATCTTTATCCATCAGGATGGTCTTGCCTACCGGGTTTCCGCTGCCAAAAAATTTTTCTGCCATAACGGCTGAAATAACTATGCTGTTCGGCCCGTCCAGCACTTTCTCCGGCGAACCGTATTTGAAATGGAGCGGGAAAAACTGGAAGAAGTTACTGTCGGCAATAAAGCCGTTTTCTTCGTAAAGCTGTTTACCATTGGCCTGAAAGAGTTCTTTCGAATTAAGGGCCATCACCCTGAGTGTTTGTTCCGCTTCGGGAAAATTTTGTTTCAATGCAGTAGCAAATACAGGCGGGGCCGTGGCAATTATATTACTTACATCGCTTTCTGCCTTCTGGTAGACGCGGTAAATATCAGCCGCTCCCGGAACAAACCGGTCATACTGTTTTTCATCGCGGACGAATAAGCCGATGAGAAGGCAGGAAGTTAATCCTAAAGTGAGGCCGGCAATGTTGATGAATGAAAAACCTTTGTGGCGGGTAATATTCCGAAGCCCTGTTTTAAAGAAGTTCCGAGACATGGCAGAAGTTTAGATGGAAAGAAATCATTCCTGCTGGTATCAGGAAATAAAGTGCCAATCGTGCTTTTAATTGTCTGCCAATGCTTTATACATTCTTCATTAGAAAGAAACTGTTCGGATACGAGACAGGTGTGTCCGGTTTCATTACAGGTAAGCAGGGCTGCGGGTGATCAGCCTGCAGGTGGCACGGAAGCATTTTTGCTATGGAGGCCGATGAAGAACATGAATACCTGATTAGCAAACCATCCAAACTGAAACCAAAGCATTCATTAAGGCAGAAAATTATTCGGTTCTTGGTACGCTTTCAAGAGGGTGGTCAAAAGACCGGGACTTTTTTCGTGCCTTCTCCTCCACTCCTTTCTGTCCAGATACTCTTTGGCAAAAGACGCCTATTACACACGTTCCGCTTATCCGGTGGTTGCTAACGATCGCACCACCACAGTGAATAAATTTCGGGACGGCTTAACTTCTGGAATCTATTGAAGGATGAGCGGTTTGCAAAATAAAAAAGCTGCTCCTGTACTGAGCAGCTCCGTTATGTTTTGCTTCCTTTGCCTTTTGCGGTTGTTCCCTTCGGCCTGAAAGGAATCTGGCCAAGCTCATTGCGAAGACAGCAACAGGAAAACCCCTGTGACCTGGAGACCCAATGCTATACGGCAAAAATAGCTTTTGCGCGAGCGAACGTCCGTAAAATCAGGTATCACTATTTAACCCGGTTGAACACAAACAGATCCTGAAAAACCCATTTGCCTTCCTGCTGCGTACCACGTGCTATGACAAACTGATCAGCAGAT
>DATAGL010000257.1:0-1829 GCA_036263755.1 Chitinophagaceae bacterium
TACGGCACGCTTCCCCTATGGAATACGAACCTGTTCTCGGGTATGCCCAATTACCAGGTAGCCATTGAAGGGCCGAATATTCTGCTCGACTTTACTTCGATCCTTACGCTGGGACTGCCCAAGCCCGTCCATTTCTTTTTCCTCGCCTGTATCTGCTTTTACCTGCTGAGCATCGCTGTGCGGGTAAATCCTTATGTGGGTATGTTTGGGGCGCTTGCGTTTGCCTATGCCACGTACAACCCGATGATCATAGGCGCCGGTCACGACACCAAGATGATGGCCATGGCCTATGCTCCTGCCCTGCTGGCGGGCCTGTACTGGATCTATGAAAAGCGGTACTGGCTCGGGCTGGCAGTTACGGCCCTTTTCGCCACCATGGAAATCATCGTCAACCATCCCCAGATCAATTTTTACTTCCTCATCCTGGCCGGCTGCATGACCGTTTCCTATCTTGTTCAATGGATCCGCCGCGGCGAGCTGCGCCACGCCGGCATTGCCCTGGCCTTGGCGCTCCTGGGGGCACTGGTGGGCGTGGGCAATGCGGCAGTCACCCTGTTCACAACTTACGATTATTCGAAGTATACGATGCGCGGGGGGAAGAACCTCGAAACCCGGGGAGATACCCTGGTGGCCACTAAAACGAAGGGTCTCGACCTGGATTATGCCTTTATGTACAGCCTGGCCAAGGCGGAAGCCGTGGTGACGTTTATGCCCCATGCCTTTGGGGAAAGCAGCGGGAAGGCGTTCGAGGAGGACTCGAAGCTCGCCGAAGAATTTACTGAGCGCAACCTGAACCCGCAGCTGGCTACCCAACTGCCGAAATACTGGGGCGGCATGACCGCTCCCGGTGAATCCGTAGCCGGACCCGTATACCTGGGAGTGTTAACCGTATTGCTGTTCATTGCCGGGCTGGTGCACCTGCGCACGCACCACCGGTGGTGGCTGCTGGCGGCCACGGTAATTGCCGTGCTGCTGGCCTGGGGCAAATACCTGCCGGGCTTCAATACCTTTGTTTTCGAGCATATTCCCCTGTACAATAAGTTCCGCGCGCCATCCATGGCCATGGTCATTACGCAATGGACTGTTCCGTTTATGGCGATCCTCGCTCTGCAGGGCCTCCTTTTTGGCGAGCGCCGGGAAGGATCATTAAAGGAATTTTTCAAGCCCCTGCTGATCGGCGTTGGTTCCCTCATCGGGCTGGCCGTGCTGGTCTACCTGCTCCAGGATTACAGTTCCGGCTTCGACCAGCAGATCCGCCAGTTCTTTGCCCAGCAGGGCGATCCGAACAGTGCTGCCCCGGTCATCGGTGCGCTGGAAACGGCCCGGAAAGGCATGTACAGCGGCGACCTCCTGCGGACGGCCGGTTTTGCCCTCCTCCTCCTGGGAGTCCTGTACCTCTGGTACCGCAAAACGATCCTGGGCATGGCCGCACTCCTGATCCTGCTGTTCGCCAATACCATCGACCTTTTCGTTTACAGCAAGCAGTACCTGCCGGAAGAATATTATGTGGATGCGGACGCCTACGAATCGCAGAACTTTACCCCTTCGGCCGCCGACCAGCAGATCCTGCAGGACAAAGATCCGCAGTTCCGGGTGTTCAACCTGGCTCCCGACCGGTTTGCCGAAGCCCGCACTTCTTATTTCCACCGTTCACTGGGCGGCTACCACCCGGCCAAGCTGCGCCTGTACCAGGACCTGATCGAAAACCAGCTCTCCGGCAACCCGCTCAATACCTCAGTACTGCATATGCTGAACGCCCGGTACATCCTGATGCCCAATGAACAGACAGGTGCCGCGCAGGTGGTCCGCAACGACAGTGCGCTGGGTGC
>DATAGL010000258.1:0-3698 GCA_036263755.1 Chitinophagaceae bacterium
TGATACTCTGTTCCCTCCGCGCGAAACCACTTTTCTCCCGGCTTGCTATACCGCTGAAAAGTCGCATTTTTGCACCCATAACCCGTCGTGGATGAAGATGCCTGTATATCAATCGTTACTGGAGCGGAAACAAAGCGGACAACGATCATTTGCCTTACTCATAGACCCGGACAAGGTATCCACAAACACCCTGGACGAACTGGTGCGCCTGGCCGTTGAAGCCCGTACCGACTACTTCCTGGTGGGCGGCTCCCTGGTGATTTCCGATGCGCTCGACGCCTGCATCCAGGCCATCCGGCAGCGCTGCTCCATACCGGTTGTGCTGTTTCCCGGCGCTCCTTCCCAGATCAGCCGGCACGCGGACGCCCTCCTTTACCTCTCGCTGATCTCGGGCCGTAATCCTGAGCTGCTCATCGGCCAGCACGTGGTGTCGGCACCGTTTGTGCGGCGCAGCGGGCTGGAAGTGATCTCCACCGGTTATATGGTTATTGATGGCGGGGCGGCCACCACGGTCTCTTATATCTCCAATGCCACACCCATCCCGGCCGACAAGGCCGATATTGCCCTGTGCACGGCCATGGCCGGCGAGATGCTGGGCATGAAACTCATTTACATGGATGCCGGCAGCGGTGCCAAGCGTCCCATCACCGAGGACATGATCCACACGGTGGCCCGGCAGGTGGAAGTCCCGCTGATTATCGGCGGCGGCATCCGGGATGCGGAGAAAGCCTACCGCAACTGCGTGGCCGGCGCCAACGTGATCGTCGTGGGCAACGCAATTGAAAAAGATCCCACGCTCATCCGCGAAATGGCCGCCGCCGTGCATGAAGCCTCGGGCAGGAAGGTGGGGGTTGGGAATTAGGAATCAGAAGCTGATCAGTTGAATGGTTGACAAGTTGAAGAGTGTGGGTATAGTATGCATTGTGCACACAACTCCCGGTGCGCATCCCCGGGTATCATCGTTCCATTAACCAAACCGTTTACCGCAGCAATAAAAAAAGAGGCACCAGGCCTCTTTATTATTTACAGGTATTTTATTGATCGCTTCTGCCGGCAGATAATAAACTACTGCACCACCCCATAACGCACGCTTACAATTCCATCGTACATCGTAAACCGTACATCGTACATCGTAAATCGTACATCACCGCAAACTCTCCGGAGCCACCCGCGTCGGCGTGACCTTGCCGCTGATGATCGGGGCGGAGGCAATGGCAATGGATCGGATGATCTGCACCATGTTGGCCAGGTCGAGCGTCTCCACTTCGTCATCGGGTGAATGGTAGTAGGGTTCATTGTCCATCTTTGAGGTAGACACGGTATGGGCCGGTACGCCGAGCCGTGCAAGGGTGGCGTTATCGGAACGGTAAAACAGGTTCAGCTGCGTGTAGGGGTCGGGATGAAAAGTGAACCCGCTGCCGGATAGTCCTTCCTGCAGCAGTTTGCCCAGGTCCGACTTCTCATAACCGGTGATGAAGGCGCTGTTCTTTCCCCATTTCGATTCGGTGCCGATCATTTCGATGTTGATCATGGACACCACTTTGGCGGGATCGAATTGCCTTGAAAAGTACTGCGAGCCAAACATTCCCATCTCTTCTGCGGTAAATGCGGCGAACACGATCGTACGCTCGTTATTGTTCATCTGCCGGAAATGCCGGGCCAGCAGCATGACGGCCGTGGTACCGGCTGCGTCGTCATTGGCACCGTTGTATATGGAATCGCCGTTGACGGCTTTCCCGACGCCGAGGTGATCGTAATGTGCCGAAAAGATCACGATTTCTTCCGGCTTGCTTTTACCCGGTAGCACGCCTACCACATTGGCCATGGGCACCTCGGTAAAATCATGTTCCGCCTTGACGGTAAATTCTTTCGGCTGGTAATTGCCCAGGATAAAAACCGTGTTCGTGGCCGAGCGGAACATCTGCTGCTTCAGCCCCGTCACCCGGCCGAAATAAGCGGCATGCACCGTATCTACAAACACTACGGTATTCTGGCCGGTGCGCAGGAGGCGCTGGACTTCGGTGAAATAATGCCCGCGGTTGTCGGCTGCGCCGCCGCTGATCCGCTCGATGCGGTACCCCATTTTTTCATTCACTTTCAGGTCGGGTTCAGAAGTGAACACGATTACATTCTTCGGGTTGAGCTCCTGCTCGCCCGCCTCCGTTTTGATCTCCGCCTTCACGCCTTTGAAGCGCGGGCGCACCATGGAAAAAGATTGCAGGAAATCGTTGTCGCCCCTGGCCGGCTGCAGGCCGGCCGCTTTGAATTCACCGGCAATAAAAGCAGCGGCCCGGTCCAGCTCGGGGGATCCGGTCCGGCGGCCTTTCATGTCATCGGCGGCCAGCACGCGCTCGAGGCGTTCGGCTTCTTTTACGGAAAAGTGGTCGTCTTTCGTTTGCGCACAGGCCAGGAGGCCGGAGAGCAGGGAGCCTATAAGTAGTAATTGTCTCATGCGGTGTTTTGATGTACGGCGTACGATGTACGATGTGTTTACGGGTTTGTAACTGGTTTATATATGCGGCATTTGTTTCGCGCAAAGGCGCAAAGGACCGCAAAGACGCAGAAGTATGCCTGCAGCTTGTGGCTTGCAGCTCCTTAGAATATGGAACATTGAGTATTGACTATTTCCCACTTGCCCTTCCCTTCTTCCATCGACATTCCTTGTTCGATATTCAACATTCCTAAAGGCTCATCATCTCCTTGAACTTGACGGTCTGCCGGCGGCTCACTTCGATCTTCTCTCCGCCTTTGAGCTCCAGCAGCAGGCCGCCGTTGAAGTACGGCTCGATCTTGTCGATCATGCGGAGGTTGACGATGTGCTTGCGGTTGGCGCGGAAAAAGATCTTTTCATCGAGGCGCTCCTCAAGGGCATTGAGCGATTTGAGAATGAGCGGGCGGTTGCCTCCGAAGAACACCTTGGCATAGTTGCCCACGCTTTCAAACAGGCGGATGTCGCCGAGGCGCACAAACCAGCAGCGCTCCCCGTCCTTTACGAATACCTGGTCGTTCTCGGCCAGGAGCCCCTGCGGGCCGGTGCCGGACGAACCCATGGAAGAGATTTCCGAGTTGTGCAGCTTGTGGATGGCGTCGGCCAGGCGCTTCGGCTCGATGGGCTTCAGCAGGTAGTCGAGCGCGTTCACTTCAAAGGCCTTCAGGGCATATTCATCGTAAGCGGTGGTAAAGATCACCTCGGGGGCGCGGTCCAGCTCGGAAAGAAGGTCAAAGCCGGTTTTCCCCGGCATCTGGATGTCCAGGAAAATCAGGTCCGGGTTCAGGTTCTCGATCTTGGAAATGCCTTCATCGGCATTGGCCGCTTCGTCGACCACCTCGATCTCGGGAAATTCCAGTAACAGTTTGCGCAGCTCGGCCCGGGCCAGGCGTTCGTCGTCGATGATAATGGCTCTCATGTGTTTTTGAACGTTAATTTAAGTAAACGGGAATTAATACACGGGCTTCCACCAGGGAAGGGTCCAGTTGCCGGATCTCAAATTTAGCTTTATCCCCGTAAAGGAGGTTCAAACGGTCCTGGGTGCTCGACAGTCCGAACCCGCCCGAGCTGGCGCCGCCGTTGAGGTGCCCGGTATTCTGCACCACGAGCTCATGGTACGAGTTGCGGAGGTCGGACTTGATCTTGACGATCCCGCCCCGCACCTGCTTGGAGATTCCGTGCTTGATGGCGTTCTCCACCAGGGTTTGCA
>DATAGL010000259.1:0-2072 GCA_036263755.1 Chitinophagaceae bacterium
ACTTTTATCCCAGGCATATATGGGGGCTATAAAATTGGGTCGATCCTTTGCGGAACTGTGGTACGCTACTGACATGGCGACCCCGCCGCCCGCCGAAAAGCCCATAAAACCGATTTGCTCAGGATGTACATTATAGAGTGCTGCATTCCTTCGCACATGCGCTACGGCAGCTAATCCATCGTTCATAGCCAGTGGAATAATGGGCCGAATGATGGAGTCAATCTTTCCCGAACCCAGCGCCGCACCAAAGGCAGTTTGTGGGTTGGCTGCAATGTGTACGAGCCGGTATTTTAAGACAAAGGCAGTTACTCCTCTCTGGCTGAGCCACTCTGCCACCTCCGTCCCTTCTAAGCCTATGGATAAGGTAAATAATCCACCCCCCGGCGCTATGATGACCGCCGTCCCGGTTTGCAATGATCCTTTTGCGGGAAATAAGGTCAATGTAGGCTCAACCACATTATACACCACTTGCGTTTTGGGCATACCGAAGTCGCTCACCTGCTCCTGCCAGTTCCAATATTCGGAACCAGGTGGCTTTCCCGCGTATAGCCGGATCACCTTTTGTTGCCCATATGAAAATGATGAAAAAAGTAGAAGAACGAAAAGAACTCTTTGTTTCACCGGGCGATGTTGTCCCCAAATCATTATTGATATTTTAAACATGTATTTCACAGAGACCTATCAGAAGCTTACTTATGCCCTTAGCACCATTTGGATAAAAATCATTCTAAACATTTTACGCAAGGCATACATCATTTATTGGGAAGCGAACAACCGTACGGGACCGAGCAGGCCGGAGGGCTGCAGCGGCGAACCCGCTTTGTAGTAGGGAAAAGTCGTATAGGTGAACTTATGGGTTACGCCGGGTTGCTTATCGCCGATGAGCCGGTTTACCCAGAGATTGGTCACTTTGATGGCTAACTCGTTACTACCTGACTTTAGGGCTCCAGTGACCTCCACGCGGAAAGGCTGCTTCCACACCACGCCCACTGATCTGCCGTTCACGATCACTTCTGCCAGGTGGCCGACAGCTCCGAGGTCGAGCCAAAGGGAAGCACCAGGTCCCAAAGCTGCGCCCGGCACCTCGATGGACTTCGTGTACGTGGCAGTCCCGGAGAAATACTTTATGCCGGTGTCTTTGTTTTCCGTAAAAGAAACCAGGCGATCAAACCGGGCGGTAGCCGGAGCCCCCCTTTCGGGCTGGAAGGCAACGGTCCATGGGCCTTCTACTTGGGCAAGGACCTGCTCGTTGGGTGCAGGCAGTGTAACGGTGGTCTGCAGGGCAACTTTTCGGAATACTACAAATACGGCGTCCTGGGGCGCCAGGTTCAGGCGGACGGTGGTACGGCCGTCTTCGATGCGGTAAGAAGCCGGCTCGCTCCGGCCTGATTCCGGATGCCAGATCTCGGGAACCCGGCCGCCCGTACGGAAGGAAACCTCCACCGTATCGAACTTATGGCTGCGGCTGTTCACCCAGTACACTTCTCCATCTGTGAGCCGGCGGTGCACATACAGAAGCTCGGGGCCACCGGGCTGCCGGCGGTAGGAAAAGTCGGGTTCGATATTCAGGGAACGGAGCACTTCTGTCAGGTTCTTCCCGGTATACACTTTCTTTCCCGCAGCTGTTTGCGGCGAAGAAGATGCGCTCCACACCTCCGCCACCAGGCGCCGGAATTCCTGCGGGTCATCGGTCAGGCTGGCGATCCGCTCCGGCTTCACGCCACTGCTGGCGGCGCCTCCTTTCACCAGCTGCGCAATCTTCCGCAGCACCGGCAGTGACATTTTCCGGGCATTGCTGTCCAACACCAGCACCCGGTAGCTCATACCGGAGGGCGTAACCAGCCGGCCGTCTTTCACGGAAAGCAGATGGATGAGCGCATGCGCGTTGATAAAGTCAAAGCTGTAGCCGGAAGGAACGTCCGGTAGTTTAGCCCCGAACAGCGCCGTTATGTTGTTGTCCTCACCATAGTAGTATACCACATCCGCGACAAACTTTCCCTGCTGCAGGAGGTAGGAGCTTCGGGCAAGGTAATCGGTCCAGGCCCCCGCCTGCTCCGCCCAGGTATCGTGGC
>DATAGL010000260.1:0-11201 GCA_036263755.1 Chitinophagaceae bacterium
TCGTCGCTGCGGATCGCAAAGACGTGTGCCAGCTGGGCCAGCGAGAGCACGGTGAACACCATCGTCTGCCAGTGCGTGCCGGCATTGTTGATGGCCCAGGCCTGGGTGCCCAGGGTGATGGCGGCCATCAGCACGCCCACCCACAGGATATGAATGCCGGTGCCGCCGGCAAAAATGCTTTCGGCCGGCCTGCGCGGCGGGCGGCGCATGATGTTGCGCTCGGCGCCTTCCGCCGAAAGCGCCAGCCCCGGAAGGCCGTCGGTCACGAGGTTGATCCAGAGGATGTGCACCGGCAGCAGCGGGATCGGGAGGCCGAGCAGGGGCGCCAGGAAGATGGTCCAGATCTCCGCGCTGTTGCAGGTCATGATGTATTTCACGAAGCGCCGGATGTTGTCATAAATGCGGCGCCCTTCCTTCACGGCTTTTACGATGGTGGCAAAATTGTCGTCGAGGAGGATCATATGCGCGGCTTCCTTGCTTACGTCGGTACCGGTAATGCCCATGGCCACGCCGATGTTGGCGGTCTTCAGCGAAGGGGCGTCGTTCACGCCGTCGCCCGTCATCGACACAAAATGGCCTTTTGCCTGCAATGCTTTTACAATGTTCAGCTTCTGCTCCGGGGAAACCCGGGCATACACCCGCGTGTGCTCCACCTGCTGCGCCCAGTCCTCTTCGGTATAGTGCTTCAGCTCCGAGCCGGTGGTCACCCGGTGTCCTTCCGAAAGGATCCCGATCTCGCGGGCGATCGCCGTGGCGGTTTCCTTGTGGTCGCCGGTGATCATCACCACCTGGATGCCGGCAGTGCGGCATTCCCCGATGGCGGCCTTCGCTTCGGCGCGCGGCGGATCGATCATGGCCACCAGCCCGGAAAACTGGAGGTCCCGCTCGATGGCCTCCGGCTCCAGGGTGTCCGGCAGGGCGGGAAGCTCCTTAAAGCCAAACGCCAGCACCCGCATGCCCGAGCGCGCAAGGTCCTCCGCTTCCTCCGATACGCCGGCCGCCTCCCCGGATACCCGGCCCAGGAGGGACTCCACGGCTCCCTTGGTGATCACGAGGTACCCGTTCCCGTCGCGGTGGATGGTGGTCATCAGCTTGCGGTCCGAGTCGAAGGGCAGCTCCGCCGCGCGGGGAAGGCGGGCCGCCAGGCGGTCGGCACCGGGCGCTTCCGTGCCCAGCCATTCCACCATGGCGATCTCGGTGGGGTCGCCCTGCAGGCCCCCTTCGCCGGACTGCACGTCGTGGTTCAGGGCCATGGACAGGGTGAGTAGGCTGACCCCTTCGCGGGCGGCCGTGCCGTGGGGGCGCACTTCCGTCACCTTCATTTTATTCTGGGTGAGCGTACCGGTTTTATCGGTACAGATATAGGTAACGGAGCCCAGGGTTTCCACGGCATGGAGGCGGCGGATGAGGGCGTTCTTCTGCACCAGCCGCTTGGCCCCGCGGGCCAGGGCAATGGTGATGAGGGCGGGCAGGGCTTCGGGGATCGCGGCCACAGCCAGGGAGATTGCCACCAGGAGCATCTCCATCGGGCGCTCGCCCCGGGCCAGCCCCACCAGGAAGAGGAGCACGCAGATGCCGATGATGAGCCAGGAAAGCTTTTTGCCGAAATCGCCCATGCGTTTCTGCAGCGGCGTGGCTGCTTCCTTGCCCTGCAGCATTTTGGCGATCTTCCCGATCTCGGTCTGCATACCGCTGCCCACCACCACGCCGGTTCCGCGCCCGTTGATCACCTGCGTGCCTTTGTAGGCCATGTTGACGCGGTCGGCCAGCGGCGGGTCGGCCGCTTCCAGGGGGTGTATGCTTTTGTCCACGGCAATGGATTCGCCGGTGAGCGAGGCCTCATCGATCCGCAGGGAATGCACTTCGGTAAGCCGCAGGTCGGCCGGCACGAGCACGCCGGCTTCCAGCAGCACGATGTCGCCCGGCACCAGCCCGAAAGAGGGAACGACCAGCAGGTGGCCGTCGCGCAGCACCCGCGTTTGGGGGGAGGCGAGTTTTTTCAGGGCGTCCATGGCCTTCTCTGCGCGGTACTCCTGCAGGAAGCCCACGATGGCGTTGAGCAGCACGATCACGAGGATGATCACCGTATCGGCCACGTCGCCGACGATCCCGGAGATCACGGCGGCAGCGGCCAGGATCACGATCATGAAATCCTTGAACTGGCCCAGGAAAATGAGCCAGGCCGGTTTTTTCTTTTTCTCTTCGAGCTGGTTGGGGCCGTGCTCTTCCAGCCGCCGGGCCGCTTCGGCGGCCGTTAGTCCGCCGGCGGATGTATTCAGGGAAGTATAGAGCTGCTCGGGGGTTTGCTGGTGCCAGGTCATGCCTTTGAGGATTGGTTTAAAAGAAAAGGCGGTGGTTTCCGGCAGCACTTGTTCCGGGTTCTTTTTCCTGCCGCTTTTCCACTGGCCAAAGATAAATGAGTCGGGGCAACCGGTTGCTGCAGGGCTATGGGTATGGTGTGTATGCGGTACCGGTACCCCCGGCGCGGATCGTTAACCGGCAGGCAGGCACATTGGTAAACGCTCATGTGAAAGGCTGACCCATACTCAGAAACCTATAAAGAACCGCTGCATCCGCTTTCAGGTGTTCGCGGTTGCCGCAACAATCCGCTCCTTAAGGCAGGAATAACCACCTTGATAAAATGTAAAGTTTACTTTACATTTACGGATAAATATATCTTATGCGCTTTCTCCTACCTCATTCCTTCAAACGGATGGGCGTTATCCTGGCCCCGCTTGGTTTTGGCGGCTGGCTCGCCATGCAAACCGGAATGTTCACCCGATTCCTCCTCATGGCTTTCGGCCCGCAGGAACCAAGCGGTGCTTATCCGCCTTACCATTCCGCCAATGTGGTGGTGGCCACCCTCGGGTTTTTATCCTTTCTGGCCGGCATGTACTTCCTTGCTTTTTCAAAAGAAAAAATCGAGGATGAAATGGTGCAAAGAACCCGGCTCGACAGCTTTCAGTTCGCCGCACTGGTTCAACTGATCTTCATCATAGCAGGCTTTTTGGCGATCCTGGTGCTGGGCGATCCTTCTGAAGGGATCCTGATGCTGTTTTTTATTGCCGGTATTTTCCTTTTCTGGCTTTGCTTTATCAGCCGGTTCAACTACATACTCCATGTAAAGCTCCGGTCATGAGGAACTCCGTTAAAGAGGAGCGGGTACGCCATGAGCTGACGCAGGCGCAACTGGCGGAAAGGGTGGGTGTATCCCGGCAAACCATTATCTCGATCGAGATGAACCGGTATACGCCCTCCGTGCTCCTGGCCCTGAAGTTAGCGGCTGCGCTGAAGCGAATGGTCGAAGAGGTCTTTCAGCTGGAGCCGGGTGATTGATGGCTATCAAGTATTTCGGTCACCGCATTGGTTAGAGTTTAGAAGCGTATCCTGGAAAGAGAAACAGCAGCATGCAGCCAGGACAATTCCGGTTACCCCTGTGAAGAAAGCAAGGATCCATCAGGGACCGGGCACGGCCTACAGAACCAGCTCCTGCGAGTCAATGGTGTAAAACATGGCAGGCAGGTTGCTGATGTGTGTTTCATTGGCAATGGTGAAATAAGTAATCTGGTGCGGATCAAACAGGATCAGGAGCAGCCGCTCACCTCCTTCGGTCACATACCCATAATAGTACCTGTCGTACTGTGCGAGCTCCTGTTCCTGAATGCGTTTAAAGCTCGCCAATAATGCCGGCCTGCTTTTTCTCCGTTGACGGGCAGCTATTTTTCTTTCCGACTTATCCAGGGTCTTTCTTGTTTCCTCCCACTCCTGGTCCAATGCCTGAACCCTTACCGAATAGTATTGCATTTTCAGAGCCTTTTCTGCTTCTGCGATCTGGGCAGAGTCCGGAAGAAATTTTCCGCTCAGCCGTATTTGCCGGCTGATGCGCTTCAGATCGAAACTGGTATCGATGAGATAGCAGGTGTATTGGCCAAAATCCAAAGCCGTTAGCTGTTCCCTGTTCACGTGGAAGGTACGCTGGGCATTCAGGGTCATACTCCAAAACAGCGCAGCCCATAAGCCGCATAATTGTAACGTGTTCTTTTGCATTATTCCTGGTAATGAATGGATTTGCGTCCAATATATAAATCTGTGCGGGGTACAGGTGTCCTATTCTTAAGCCAATACCGGTACCTTCCCTTTGTTCTTCTTACCGATTTGCCCTTCTTTGGCGCAATGCTCTTTCTTCCACCATACCATATGTATCGTCCGGTATTGAAAGGAAAGTACGGGCTTATCTTCCCTTCCGCCTTACAGGCACCAAACCACCTCTTGTATTCTTTATACACCTTCCTGATTTTCCGGGGCTGGTCATTGATGACCCTGCCCTTCTTCCGGTCGAACAGAACCGGGGTGCAGCTGTACAGTTCCATTAGTTTTGGCCAGACCAGGCGGTTGATGAGGAACAGGGCTTCCACCTGTATCGGGTAGCGCTCCACTATGCCCTGCGGGTAGCGGCAGCCTTCCATGCCATTGAAGCTTCTTTCCAGTACCGGTACGCAGCATTGCGCCGTATCGGCGGCAAACTGTAAAAGCTTTTCAATGAGCAACAGCTTTACGGTGTCCGGCAAGTGAATAAAACCTTTCAGCCAGTATTCTCCATCCGACTTTACATGAACCGAATCGGAACGGTACTCCAGGAACAGTTGCTGACCGGTATATTTTCCCTGAAAAGTGCAGGCCTTTTTTGTAACGATCACCTGCGGCCACTGGCCGAAGCCATCCGGCGCGGTTGCGGACAAAAGCAATAAGAGTATAAAAGCAGGATAGCTGTTTGACCTTGGCATCGCAGGAATTTACCTTCAATTGGATATCTCGTAAACGATGGTGATTTTTTCTTCCAGCTCAATAGGTTCTGCCGTATACCGGTTGAACGGCGTGTGGTAGCTTATCCCGGTGTCACCCACGATCCGGGGCGGTGTAAACTTGACCAGCTCTATCCTGGAGATTTCCCTCCCGCTTTCCGCATACTTGCTGACCTGTTTTACGGCCAGCAGCTTTACCCCGAGTGCCCCGGAAATAGCCACCGCGTTGGACCGGGCGTCTTCGATTGCCTTTTGCACCAGGGTCCGGCGTACCGCTTTCTCCAGGCTGTCGGAGAGCCGGGTGCCGAACTCAATATCCAGGTCGTCCATCCCGGTACTCTGCACTTCCCGGTAAAAGGATTGGAGCACCTTATGTTCCAGTCCGAATTCAATTTTCAGGGCATTGGAGGCGGTCGTCCATTTCCTGCCGGATTCTTCATCGCGTTCACTCGTGACTTCATACTCCGCTATGTGAATGCTCCCGGCCGGGAAGCCCAGGCGGTCCAGGAGGCCACTCAGGTGGGCCACCTGGGCGTTCAGTAGGGAAAGGGCGTTCTGCTCGCTCGTGTCGGTCTTCTCAATGGTTAACGTGAGGACTGCAACATCCGGCGCCACGAGGACCCGGGCACCTCCTTCGGCTACGATTTCATGGGTGGTTTTTACCTGTGCGTTTGCCGCCGCGGAGCCGAAGAGTGCGACAAAGGGAATAAGCAGTTTCAGCATGGTTATATTTTTTAGTACCGTCTTCCTGAAAAGGAATAAGATGCCCGTTCCGCGGATTTCCATAAACGGCCGGGGATCCCGCAAGCATTCGACCGTGTTTGGGATAAATGCATACTGCTGTACGGGCCTGAGGACCTTACCGGCACGCTCCCCCTTCCCGCAGGAAGCCCCGCCCTCACTCAATGATGTTCAGTGCATCCACCAGGGACTGGTAGTACTTCCGGGCCACCGGCATCGATTCGTTGCCGATGAGTAAATGGTCCCGGTCGATGTTGTCGATGAAATAAACGGAGGCCGCTATGGAACGGTGGATCTGCACGAACATGCCCGGCGGCAGCTTCCGGAGCGCATCCGACAAGGTGGAGCGCACGAGGTAAAAGGACTTATCGGCCAGGAAGATCCGGGTATAATTTCCCTCGGTGACGAGGCAGACCACATCTCCGGGATGGATCCGCTTCAGCACCCGGTTGTGCCGGATAAAAAAGGGTTGCAGCATAGTGATTGGGCTTGGGTCAGTGATTACCGGTTAAAATAAAAAATTCCGGGGACAGTCCGCGGTCTTCCGCTCCCTCTGCTCCCCAGGTGTTCCCCGGATTCCGGGGCGCTTCGGGGCGCTTCCGGGGAAGATCCGGGGAAGCAATGAGGAAGCAAAGCGAAGAAACCGGGGCAAAAACGTCATTCGTCACCGGATTTACCGAACACCGTCACAAAACCGGCCGAAGCCCGCCCCAAAGTCGGAGCGGCCGGCAGCGGGGCCGGCTAGATTTGTGTTGTCCGTCGCCGCAGCGGGAGTTGCGCACCGGCGTTCCGGGAGTGCGCACCCGGAAACCGGCTCCCGGCAGCGACCGGCACAAAAACCCATCATTAACAAGTAAAAAAACAACAGCTATGGCACATGTAAACAGCAGCATCATCACCGGTAAACTCAGGGGTTCCCTGGGCAAGGAACTCGTGTTCCGCGAGTGGGCCGGCAAAACCGTGGTGGCCAAATCACCGAAAAAAAGAAAGGGCCGTCCTTCCGGAACGCAGACCGCCCTGCAGGAAAAATTCCTCCTTGCCTCCCGGTATGCAAAGTCCGTCACCAAAAGCACCGACCCCGCACTGGCGCAGGCCTATGCCACGGCCCTGAAGCCCCGGCAGAACGTATACAGCCGGGCCATGGAAGACTTCCTGACGCCGCCTTCCGTCCGGTCCGTCGATGCCCGGGCGTATACAGGCGCCCCAGGCGACACCATCATTGTCCGCGCCCTGGACGATTTCCGGGTCACCGGCGTCCGGGTGGAAATCCATACCGCAGACGGCACCCTGCTGGAAGCCGGTCCAGCAGTGCAGGGGCTCAACGGCATCGATTGGTCGTACACGGCCACACAGGCCAACAGGCAGCCGGCCACCAGCCGGATCCGGGCCCTGGCTTCCGACATCCCGGGCAATGAAGGGATCCTCGAAGTGACCCTGTAAACACCGAAAGCCGTACCCCCGGGTACGGCTTTCCTTTTTTGCTGCAAGGATAAAAGGCCTCAGGCGACGCGCTCCCCTATTCCTGTTGTATGCCTTCCAGGTTCCCGGAAGCGGTATCGGGAAATAATGCAGGCCGTATTGGCCCGCTTTTGCTGCTCCCGGAAAGCAGCGCTCTTCCCATTCTTGTCCTGCCATGGCCTGAGCCTTGACGATTCCCGCACTTCTTTTTACATTCAGCGCATGAAAGGAATTCCGGTCCGACAGATTGCTGCTGCCCAAAGAGCGCTAAGCCCGGCCGGCCGTTTCAGCATCCGTAAAGTGGAGGACATCCTGCAGGGCCAGGACCTGCAACAGCACCTGCACCGGCACGATTTCTATTTTATTCTTTTGCTGGAGACCGGTGCGGGCGTTCACCAAATCGATTTCTTTCCGCAACCGGTAACCGGCCGGTCGGTCTTCCTGCTCCGCCCGGGGCAGGTGCACCAGCTGGTGCTGAAAGCCGGTGCCACCGGCTACCTCATGGAATACGACGCCGCCTTTTACCACCCCCTGGAGAAAACCGCTGCGCAGCGGTTCCGGAGCGCCGGCCGCATAAATCACTGCCTCCTGGAAGCGGGCCCGTTCCAGGAAATCCATACGGTCTTGTCCCGGATCTTTGAAGAGTATACCCTCCGGCAGGAGGGCTACCGGGAAGCCATCAAAGCTTACCTCGATCTCTTCTACATTGCATTCACCCGGCAAAGCCACGCTTCCGCAAACGGGGATACCCCTGCAGGCTCCTACCGGCAGGAGCGGTTCGAAGAATTTGTACACCTCGTGGAGCAGCACCTCGCTGTTCGCAAACGGGTGTCGCAGTACACGGAACTCATGAACCTGTCGCTGTACCAGCTGAACGAGATCACCAAAACCTCCGTCGGCAAAACCGCCTCCGCCCTGATCGATGAATACATCCTGCTGGAAGCCAGGCGCTACCTGCTGGCTACACCCAGCCAGGTAAAGGAGATTGCCGACCATTTGGGCTTCGAGGATGCGTCCTACTTTATCCGGTTTTTTAAAAAGCATACCGGGCAGTCACCGGAAGCCTTCCGGAAGAACTGCACATAAGTCCTGCGCAACTTCATTTTCGTCCGGTCGAGGCCCCTCCTGCTCCGTCTACTTTTGTGAACGAATCAAATTCATTCACCAAAAGCAAAAAGATGAACGCAAAAAAAAGGCTGATCGCCTCCCTGAAAATCTGGATCGTGATCTATCCGTCCATTACCCTGTTTCTTTTCCTGTTCGGGCCTTCCCTTTCGACGCTGCCACTCTACCAGCGCACCTTTATCCTCACCCTGTCGCTCGTTCCCTGGATGATGTTTATCGGGGTGCCGTTCGTGGACTATGTTTTGCGCAGGATACCGGCAAAAAAGGAACTTTCCTGAGGCCCCTTTTCCGGCAGTCTTTATCCGGCCAGCCGACCGGCTCTTCAGCGGGGCCCGGGCGCACCTGCCCCTGGCCCGCCATTTAAAAAGCAACACCATGAAAGGAGAACAGCTATGGGATGCCATCATCATCGGCGGCAGCTACGCGGGGCTGGCCGCCGGGATGGCCCTGGGCAGGGCGCTGCGGAAGGTCCTGATTATCGACAGCGGGCATCCCTGCAACCAGCAAACACCGCAGTCGCATAACTTCCTGACCCAGGACGGGAAAACACCGGCCGAGATCCGCGACAGCGCCCGGCAGCAGGTGCGCTTGTACGACACCGTACGTTTGCTGGAGGGACAGGTGGCGGCGGGCCAGCCAACGGAGGAAGGCTTCGCCGTACAGCTGTCATCGGGTGCCGCCTTCGCCGCAAAGAAACTCGTATTCGCCACCGGCATAAAAGACCTGCTGCCGGAGATCCCCGGGTTTGCGGAATGCTGGGGCATCAGCGTGCTTCATTGCCCCTTCTGCCACGGCTTCGAAGTGCGGGGCCAGAAAACCGGGATCCTGGCCAATGGCGCTGCCGGGTATGAGCTGGCTTCCCTTATTTCCAACTGGACCGGTGAGGTGACCCTGTATACCAACGGCCCGTCCACGCTCACCCCCGCTCAGACAGCCAACCTCCTCCGGCACCGCATTCATGTTATAGAAGCCGGGATCGCGGCACTGGAACACCAGAAAGGATTTATCCAGAACATACATTTTACCGACGGAAGCAGGGCGCCGCTCCGCGCCCTGTATGCCCGGGTGCCGTTTGCCCAGCATTCCCCACTCCCCGCGGCCCTGGGATGTGAAAGAACACCGGAAGGCTACATCCGGACGGACAGCGCCCAGCGGACTACCGTTCCCGGCGTCTTTGCCTGCGGGGATAATGCCGGTCCCATGCGTACCCTGGCCAATGCCGTTGCACAGGGTACGGCCGCCGGGATGATGATGACGAAGGAACTGATCGGGGAAGCGTTCTGATTACCGGCACCGGCAGGGTATAAATGGTGTTATCCATGGGCCGGGGTAACGGCCCGCCGGGTGATTACAGGAACGGTACCGTATAAACGAACAATAAGGGATAATATTGATCCTTACCGGAATATAAGATGAAAGCATTTACCAAAATAACTTACGGAGGCCCGGAAGTACTGCGCCTGGAAGAAGTGGAAAAGCCGGCGGTAAAAGAAGGACACCTCCTGGTGAAGGTCATGGCCAATTCGGCCAACCCGGCCGACTGGCACATCCTGCGGGGCACGCCCATCCTGGCGCGCTTTGCCTTTGGCCTGTTCAAACCGAAGGAAAAGATCCTGGGGGCCGATTTTGCCGGTATCGTGGAAGAAGCGGGCAGGGACGTAACACAGTTCAAGGCGGGCGACCGGGTATTCGGCGAGTCTCTCAAAGGCGGCGCTTTTGCCGAGTATCTCTGCGTGCCGGCAACGGTTTGTGCCCGGATGCCGGAAGGGGGCTCTTTTCCCGAACTGGCCGGCGTCCCCATTGCCGGGCTGACGGCGCTGCAGGCCCTGGTCACCCACGGCAAGCTGAAAGCGGGAGAGTCGGTGCTCATCAACGGGTCTTCGGGCGGGGTCGGTCACCTGGCGGTGCAGATCGCAAAAGCGTACGGCGCACAGGTAACGGCCGTCTGCTCCCGGAAGAATGCGGATTTTGTGCAGTCTCTGGGTGCGGGGCACGTGCTGGCCTATGACCAGACAGACATCCACCGGCATGCCGGAAAGTACGACCTCGTGGTCGACACCCATGGCAACCTGACGCACGGCGATCTGCAGCGCATGGGCCGGCGGAGCGTGGTCGTGGGCTTTACCACGCTGGGTCATATGATGGCCGTTACCGTGCAGGGAAAAATAAGAAAGTCGCCCATTACCCAGTTTACCGCCGAAGCCAACACCAAGGACCTGGAGGAGCTGGCCCGCCTGATAGAGGAGGGAAGCCTGAAGGTGCATATCGAAAAAACCTATCCCTACCGGCAGATACCGGAGGCCATCCGCTATATTGAATCCATGCATACGCGGGGAAAGGTGGCGATGGTCTGGGAAGAGGATAACCGCTGAGGAGGCGGTCTATTCCGGGACCCCTTTTCCCGCTTACCGTTTTCTTGTCCTGTGCAGCCGATCCTTAGCAGGAAAAACCTCCCTTCCGCGTATGACCGGCAGCGGATGACAAAGTCACTGCCTACTTATAGGCTGCCGCCACTGCTGCGAGCCCTGCCTGCAATTCCTTTTTGTCATGCCACTTCCCTTTCAGCACCACCCCTGCAATGGACCGGGTATGGCGGATATCCTGCAACGGGTTTTTTTCGAGCAGTACGAGGTCGGCATCCTTACCCACCGACAGGGTGCCGCTAACGTCCTCCCGGTTCAGGTACCGGGCAGGTGTTACGGTACTGGCCCGCAGGATGTCATAGGGCCGCAGGCCTGCGGTCTGCAGCCACTCCAGCTCCCCGTGCAGCGAAAAACCCACCACCACCATTCCGTACGTGTCGCTACCTGTCAGTAACGGCACCCCGGCTTCTGCCAGCAGCCTGACGAACTGCTGTATCCAGCGGAACTGCTCCCCGAAGAACACGGCTGCACCCTTACCGTCGAATTTCCGGCTGCGGAGCTTCCGGTAATCATTCTTTTCCGAAAGGAACACCTCGCGCTGGCTCCGTTCCACATACCGGGTCAGCGGATCGGTGCGGTATGCCCTGAACCGGGCATCCTCCATACAGCGGACAATAAAATCGAATACGCTTAAGGTGGTCCCCACGTAGGC
>DATAGL010000261.1:0-6424 GCA_036263755.1 Chitinophagaceae bacterium
TGACTTCTTTCCCTTACTTTATGGAATCCTCCCGGTAAACCCGGGGGGATTTTTTATTTTTAAGTCCAATCGGCAGGCTATGAAAAAGATCGTGTTCACGGAAGAATTCTGCAGCCCGGAAGACCTCTTTCCCTTCACCCTGACCCGGCAGGTCCAGGACATCCGCATCGGCATCTTCACCATCCGGGAAAAGTGGGAACGCTACCTCGGTCTTCCTTCCTTTGACCAGTTCGAGGAAGATTACAAGGACCGGGAGCGTTCGGTGGTACTTGATGCGGAAACACTCGGGTCGGATACGGTCTACCTCATCCACGGAAACCTGTTGCCGACGGCCCGGCTGGTACAACTGGTGGAGCAACTGGCACCGGGTGAGTTCATTTCCATTCCCGAGAAGGAAAGTGCCGTGTATTGCATCAATGCCGAACAGATCCAGGCGCCCCACCGGATCAATATGCGCACTTCCCGGGAACTGGATGAGGAACTGCGGGAGATTCGTTTTCCCTGGGACATTTTCCAGCAGAACGCCTGGGCCATCGCCGAAGATTTTAAATGGATCGCTGCTAACGGCCGCAGTGCCCGGTTATCCGATACCAACCGGGTCACGGGTTCGGAGCACATCTTTTTAGAAGAAGGGGCCCAGGTAGAGCATTGTATCATCAATGCATCGGAAGGCCCGGTATACATTGGTAAAAATGCGTTGGTGATGGAAGGCAGCCTCCTGCGTGGTCCCCTTTCCATCGGGGAAGGAGCCGTGGTGAAAATGGGTGCAAAACTCTATGGCGCTACCACCATTGGTCCGAAATGCACCGTTGGAGGGGAAATTAAAAACTCCATATTATTTGGCTACTCCAATAAAGCGCACGACGGCTACCTGGGCGATGCCGTGGTGGGAGAGTGGTGCAATTTCGGCGCCGGCACCTCCTGTTCCAATGTGAAGAATACCGCATCCGAAGTAATGGTATATACCCCCAGCGGGCCTCGGTCGGCCGGCCTGAAATGCGGCGTGATCATGGGCGATTACAGCCGGACGGCCATCAACACCTCGCTGAATACGGGGACCGTGATCGGTCCCTCGGCCAATGTGTTCGGAAACGGGCTCCTGCCCAAGTATATCCCTTCATTTTCCTGGGGGGCCGATGGCCTGGTCCGGTATGAATTTGATAAAGCCTGCACGGATATCGGGAACTGGAAGCGGATGAAAGGGGGTGCCCTCACCGAAGGAGAAATAAATATTTTGAAACATATCTTTGACCACTATTAAAAGCGAAATGAGAAAACAAATTGCCGCCGCCAACTGGAAAATGAACCTGTCCTACCAGGATGCCGAAAGATTACTGGACGAAATTCTGAAAGACAATATCGAACTGCAGCCGCATCAGCAGGTGATCTTTGCCGTTCCTTTTCCCTATCTCATTATGGCCAAAAGCGAAGTGGATGCCGAGAACGGGTATGCCATTGCCGCCCAGAACTGCTACCACAAAAGCAGCGGTGCCTATACCGGTGAAGTATCCGCCGAAATGCTCCGTTCCATCGGGGTCCGTTTCTGCGTGCTGGGACACAGCGAACGGCGCGAATATTTCGGGGAGACCAACGAACAGCTGGCAGAAAAAGTGAACCTCTGCCTCGGATCGGATATCACTCCCATTTTTTGCTGCGGCGAACCGCTTTCCATCCGCGAAGCCGGCACTGAAAATGAATATGTATCCCGGCAGCTGGAAGAATCTCTTTTCCACCTGGATGCCGACAGCCTCCGGAAAGTGGTCATTGCCTATGAACCGATCTGGGCGATCGGCACGGGCAAGACGGCATCTTCGGAACAGGCACAAGAAATGCACCGCCACATTCGTTCTGTACTGGCAGGCAAGTGGGGCGAAGAGGTGGCAGCCGACATTCCCATCCTTTACGGCGGAAGCGTAAAAGGCGCCAATGCAGCGGAGCTTTTCGGAGCGCCGGATGTGGATGGCGGTCTGGTTGGCGGAGCATCTCTGAATGCCGGTGAATTCAGAACCATTATTCAAGCGTTAAAAAAATAACTCAACCAGGAAGATACCGGATAGTCATTGCGCAGACAAACGACCTGATGCTGCGGCTGCTGAAAGTCCGACTGATTGTAGACGGCAAGGCTATTTATATGCTGCCGCGCAAAAGGCCGATCGTGATTGACCTCGACGGGCACCAGTCAAGGCTGGTGGTTACCAACGGGTTTCACTGTACACAGGAGCTGCAACTGCCGGAGTACCCGGCCGCTTCCGGATATTTCCTGGTAACCTGCACCCTGAGCAATAACCTGCTGGCCGCCTGCGGGCTGTTGCTCGGGGTGTTTTACCTCGTTGGCCTGCTTTCCGACATCCTGCTGGTCCGCCTGCTGAGCTTTTTACCCCTGCTGTACTTCCTGTACCATTTTTACCTGAACCGGAAATGCTTCCTGGTCATCCGGGCGATAGGCCCGGTATACCCCGAAACAGCTTCCTGAGCTGCCATCTATTGCTTTTTCCTTATGCCCCAGAGAAGTGACATGATCCGCCTTGTGGCCAAGAGCCTGCTCTGGAGAGGCCTTCAGTTCACCGCCTTATTCGGATTGAATATCGCTGTAGCAGGTGTATTCGGCGCTTCGGGTTCAGGAGTGATCCATTTTACGGTTGCGGTACTTTCCCTCATGACGCTTATTGGCAGCGCCAACCTGGAAGGGGCCATGACCTATTACACTTCGTCCGGCAAAATCCCTCCTCACCGTTTGCTTACGCTTGGATGGGTCTGGACACTGGTACTGAGCGGGATACTGGTGCCTGTATTATTACCCTGGCTGGAGCAGATTACCCCTGATTTGCCTAAAGGGCTGACGCTACCCGTTTCCTGTTTTACGGCAGGCGCCCTTTTAACTACCTACTATACTTCATTGTATTACGGACAGGGCCGGTTTCGCCTGCCCAACGGGATCGTGGCCCTGGTTCATTTTTTCCTGATGGGCTGGCTGCTCCTGCGTTCGGGTGAAGGGACCGGCCTGTCCCCAACCATCTACCTTACTGCCTATTGTTATATGTACCTCCTTCAGGGGGTAGTCCTTCTGGCGGCCTTTCACCTGCAGCATCCGGGTACGCTGCGCTGGCAATGGCCCGGTCGTTCTGAAAAAAGGAACATATTGCAGTATGCGCTCCTGTTACTGGCAGGAAATCTCTTACTGTTCCTGCTGTACCGGCTGGATTACTGGATGCTGATGTATGGACTTCCGGAAGAAGGACGGCTCGAAGCGATCGGAAATTATATCCAGGCTTCCAAGATGGGCCATCTCTTTATACTGTTCTCCGGCATGGCTGGGACGGCTGTTTTTGCCGGCACTGCTGCATCAAACAGGGAAGAGGATCCGGCTGGAACAGCCGCCCGGCTCATCCGCATCATCCTGTTTGGAGGCCTTTTGTTGTTCCTCCTGTTCCTGCCACTGGCCCCCTGGGGGTTCGTTTTCCTGTTTGGCGAAAGCTTCCGGGAAGCGGGCTCCGTATTTCTCACCCTTTTTCCCGGAATCATCGGCATCATGACCGCTTCCATCACCGCCAATTACCTTGCGGGGAAGGGTCGGGCACGATACAATGCAATAGGGGTGGCCCTTGGCCTGGTTCTGATCGTAGCAGGCAATCTGTTATGGATATCCAAAATGGGTATTTACGGTGCCGCCCTTAGTTCCTGCGCCGGATACCTGCTGTACAGCGGCTTCATGCTGGCCGTTTTTAAATCGGTTTCCGGTATTCATTGGAGCCGTATTTTCGATGGCAAAAGCGATTTCCGTTTGGTACAGGGTTATTGGCAACGTAAAAAGAAGAGTGCATGAAAGTCCTGTGGCTGGCCAGCTGGTTTCCAAGCCGGGTGCATTTGCTGGCCGGCGATTTCGTGGAACGACACGCCCGGGCGGCTGCCCTTTTCGACTCCATCTACGTGCTCCATGTGGTTAAGGATGACAACCTGGTCGACAAGCGCGTATTCGTAGAAGAAAAACGCTATGGCCCGCACCTTACGGCCCTTATCATTTATTACCCGGCTTACCGCTCGCTGGGCAAGTGGGTGGAAAAGGTACTCTCCGCGGTATACTACATTGTGCTGCATTTCAAGGGCTATTCCTACTGCAAAAACCGCTGGGGAAAGCCGGATGGCCTGCTGGTGCAGGTCGGACTTAAAGCGGGCCTGATGGCCCTGCTGTTCCGGTACCTGTTCGGGTTAAAATATATCCTGTTTGAACGCTGGACGGGCTGGCTGGAAGAAGCGGTACCCAATTACAAAACCGGGAGCGCCTGGCTGACCGGCCTTTGGCGGATGGTGTTGCGCCGTTCTGTCCACCTGGTGACGGTATCGGATTATTTCGGAAAGGCCATCAACCGGTTGCATGTGCCCAAACCCTACACCGTTGTACCCAACATGATAGACCTGGAACTGTTTTACGCGTCCGAACAAAACCATGGACCGCTGTTCCGGTTTATTCATATTTCCACCCTTACCTACCAGAAGAATTTCGAGGATATCCTGCGCGCTTTCCGTAAAGTCGTCCACAGTACCTATGCCGTGGAGCTGGTGGTGTATGGAAAACCCAGCCGGGAGCAGCTGGCCCTGACCGATGAACTGGGTTTATCCGCTTTTGTCCGGTACCGGGGCGAGGTGCTGCACCGGGAAATAGCCCGCGCCCTGCAGCAAAGCCATGCGCTGATCCTGTATTCCCGCTTTGAAACATTTGGTAATGTGCTGATCGAAGCCAACGCCTGCGGCCTTCCGGTGATCGTTTCCGACCATCCCGTATTTGCCGAGATCGTGGAGGAAGGCATTACCGGACTTGCCGTACCGGGCGATTGTCCCGACCTGCTGGCGGAAAAAATGGAATGGCTGATGCGGCATTACCACCGGTTCGATCCCGTGCGCATTTCGGAGCGGGTGAGGGAACGGTATCATCCCGCAGCCATCGGCACGCTGTTCCATGACCTGTTCCGGAAACATTTCCGCTAGGTGCCGGTTCCGGGCAGCAGGTTACCTGCTATGATTATCTTAAACTATGGAGGGACACCTTCCTTTTCCCGCCCTTTTCGTTACTTTTGCCGGCATTTACCGAGGGAAAGCTTCATGAAGAATATCCGCAATTTCTGCATCATCGCCCACATCGATCACGGGAAAAGTACCCTGGCCGACCGCCTGCTCCAGACCACCAATACCATCAGCGAACGCGAAATGATGGACCAGGTGCTGGACGATATGGACCTGGAACGCGAAAAAGGCATCACCATCAAGAGCCACGCCATCCAGATCAACCATGTCCATAAAGGCGAGCAGTATACGCTGAACCTGATCGATACGCCCGGGCACGTGGACTTTTCCTACGAAGTAAGCCGCGCACTGGCCGCCTGCGAAGGCGCGCTGCTGCTGGTGGATGCCACCCAGGGAATCCAGGCCCAAACCATCTCCAACCTGTACCTCGCTATTGAAAATGACCTCGAAATCATTCCGGTCATCAACAAGATCGACATGGACGGTGCCATGATCGAAGAGGTAAAGGACCAGATCATCGACCTCATCGGCTGCAAGCCGGAAGATATCCTACTGGCTTCCGGACGGACCGGAATCGGGGTGGAAGGAATTCTGGAAGCCATCGTGGAGCGGATCCCTGCGCCGAAAGGTACTTACGAAGCCCCCCTGCAGGCCCTGATCTTCGATTCCGTGTTCAACTCGTTCCGGGGCATTATCGTTTATTACCGGATCCTGAACGGTTCGATCAAAAAAGGCGACAAAGTAAAATTCGTGTCTACCGACCAGGTGTATGAAGCCGATGAAGTGGGCATTCTCAAATTAAAACCGGAGCCCCGGTCGGAAGTAAAGACCGGTGACGTAGGCTATATCATTACCGGCATCAAGAATGCAAAGGAAGTAAAGGTGGGAGATACCATCACCAATGCCATCAATCCCACGCAGGAAATGATCAAGGGCTTCCAGGAAGTAAAGCCGATGGTATTTGCCGGCATTTTCCCGGTCAATACCGACGAGTTTGAGGAACTGCGCGACTGCATGGAAAAGCTTCAGCTGAACGATGCCTCGCTCACCTTTGAGCTCGAAACCTCGCAGGCCCTGGGCTTCGGGTTCCGTTGCGGCTTTCTCGGACTGCTCCATATGGAAATCATCCAGGAACGCCTGGAACGGGAATTCAACCAGACGGTGATCACCACCGTTCCCAACGTAAGTTTCATTGCCTACACAACGAGAGGGGAAAAGATCATTGTGAACAACCCGGCCGAAATGCCGGAGCCGGTCAAAACCGACCGC
Organism: Chitinophagaceae bacterium; assembly: GCA_036263755.1. Lineage (GTDB taxonomy): Bacteria > Bacteroidota > Bacteroidia > Chitinophagales > Chitinophagaceae > Flavisolibacter. The sequence goes on from DATAGL010000261.1 coordinate 6,289, forward strand.
ATTGAAGAGCCCTATATCAAAGCACAGATCATCACCAAGCCCGAATACATCGGCAACATCATGACGCTCTGCCTCGGCAAGCGCGGGATCCTGCTGAACCAGAGCTACCTGACGCAAACCCGCGTGGAACTCATCT
>DATAGL010000262.1:0-6254 GCA_036263755.1 Chitinophagaceae bacterium
CATGCTGGCCTTCAGCTCGTTCCGGGTCTGGATCTGGATGCAGCAGGTGGAGGGCCTGGCCTATTACAACCTGTACCTCTTTACCCGGATCGACGGAATCTGCATCGGCTGCATGGTGGCCCTTATGCAAAAGATCAACCCGCGCTTTATCGGGAAGTACACTGCACCCATTGTTCTTGTTTTTGCTGCAATCAACTTTATCTTTTACTTCATCAACCAGCGGCACGCCAACTCTTTTCCCTACCTGGGACTGGTGGGCTTTTCCACTTTTTCGATGATCTTCGGACTGCTGGTGTACGACATGGTGAACCATGGAAATTCCTTTTTCTCCCGGATGTTCGACTTCGAATTCCTGAAGTTCATCGGCCGGATTTCCTACGGCACCTATATTTTCCACTGGCCGCTGTACCTGCTGCTCAATCCAATGCTGAGCCGCCTGCTCACGCCGGTGCTCACAGGGCTGCCGAACCTGTTCCTCTCCTCTTCCATCATCACGGTGCTGGCCTATACCGTGGGTTATTTCAGCTTCCGCTATTTTGAAACCCCGTTCCTGAACCTCAAGAAATATTTCAAGGCCTGAACCACCGCAGGACATCTTGCGGGTAAAAGAGGCCGCATCGTATCTTTAGCGCAACTCGAACCTGATGCCCGGCACCGACAGACTTATCGTTTTGATCCCTGTTTACAATGACTGGTCCGCCCTGGAGCAACTGCTGCCGCCCCTGTACCGGATGATCCGGACGGATCCGGAACAGGGCGTAGAACTGGTGCTGGTCAACGACGGGTCCCCGGTTGCACCGGAGGGCAGCCTGTACCGGGAAAAGAACACAACGCTGCTGCACCTGACCCACAATATCGGGCATCAGAAAGCCTTAGCCATCGGCCTCTCGTATATTCATCACCACCTGCCCGGCGACCGGGTCCTGATCCTGGATGCCGATGGCGATGACCGGCCGGAAGATGCCGCCCGGCTCCTGGCTGAAAGCCTCCGCCAGCCGGATACCATCATCGCCGGACGGCGTGCCCGGCGGCAGGAAGGTACCGGCCGGCGGCTTTCCTACTACCTCTACCTATGGCTGTTCCGCACCCTCACCGGCCAGGTCATCCGCTTCGGCAACTTTTGCGTGCTGCCCTTCCGCTCCATCAGCCCGCTCGTTCATAAAGGGGATATCTGGCACCACCTGCCCGGCGGCATCCTCAAGTCAAAGCTTCCGCTGATGATGGTTCCAACTGAAAAAGGCCGGCGGAAGGAGGGCCGTTCGCACATGTCCTACGGTGCGCTGGTCTACCACGCCATCGGGGCCATCGCTGCCTTTATCGACGTCATTGCCATCCGGCTGCTTCTTTTTTCCGGCTTTGCGATCCTCCTTTCAGTGCTGAGCCTGGTTGCCATCCTGGTGATCCGCCTGACCACGGAACTGGCCATTCCCGGCTGGGCCTCCATGCTGGGCGCTTCGCTGGTCATTATCCTGTTACTTTCGTTCCTTATCGCCCTGTTCCTCGTTTTCACTTTTATCACGGCGCAGTCGTACCGGAAGTTTGTTCCGGCGCTCCACTACCAGGAGTTTATCGGGCGCATTGAACGCAGTGAAGCATGAATACGCTCACGTACATAGGAGAAGAGCTGGAGCTGTTCCGCGAGGCCGTGAACTGGAAGCGGTATTTCGGGCAAAAAATGCGTCCCTGGATCCGGGGCTCGGTACTGGAAGTAGGCGCGGGACTCGGAGAAACCACACCGTACCTGTTGCACGAAGGCGTAACGGCATGGACCTGCCTGGAACCTGATCCCCGGCTCCTTCAGTCGCTGGAAGAAAAGCTGCATTCGATTCATCCGGAAACACCTGTAACCGCACGGGCCGGCACCCTGGAAAACCTGGAGCCCGGGGAACGCTTCAACACCCTCCTGTACATTGATGTGCTCGAACATATTGGTGCGGACCGGGCCGAACTGGAGGCCGCCGCCGGCCGGCTCCTTCCCGGAGGACACCTGATCGTGTTATCACCGGCCTACCAGGGACTGTACAACGCCTTCGACAAGGCCATCGGCCACCACCGGCGTTATTCGCGGCAAACCCTGCGTGCAGCGGCCGCACTGCCCGGGTTGCGGGAGCAGTCCCTGTTCTATCTCGAATCGATGGGCGTCCTGTTGCTGCTGGTCAATAAAGCCCTGATGCGGAAGTCCTATCCTTCCCGGGCGCAGGTCCGTTTCTGGGACCGGGTAGTAGTGCCCCTTTCGCGGATCATTGACCCGCTCCTGGGCTATTCATTCGGCAAAACCATTGTGGGGGTCTGGCAAAAAGAACCGTAAACATGGAACATCCGGCCGCACATACCCCTCAACTCCGTACGCGCACGGCTTCCCTGCGCGACCACCTGCTGCTGGCCCTGCTGGCGGTCGCGGGGTACTGGCCCCTTTCCTTTTTCCTGTTCAGTGCCAAGAACGACAACATCGTGGCCCTGCTGCCGATGCGGCATGCCGTTAGTACTGCGCTGGACGCAGGAGAACTGCCCTTATGGAGTCCCTACTTTTTTCTGGGTTTTCCCCTTCACGGCGATATGCAAAGCGGGGCCTGGAACCCGGTAGTCTGGCTCCTCTCGCTTTTCGGTCCGTACCGGCTCACACACATCCATGCAGAGATTCTTATTTACCTTGTCATCGCTGCCTGGAGCATGTATGCGTTTCTATCCTCGGTGAGCACCCGGCGGAAGGTGCGCCTGGCTGGTGCAGCGGCCTACCTGTTCTGCGGGTACCTGACCGATACGGCCGGGTCCAACCTGCAGTTCCTTGCCGGAGCCGCCTTTGTACCACTGGCCCTGCATACTTTCTGCCGGCTGCTGCACCGCCCTTCTTTTCCGCGGACGGCGGCTGCGGCCGGGGCATTGGCGCTGCTGCTGCTGGCAGCCTACCCCGCGTTCTTTATACTGACCGCCTATATACTGACGGCTTTGCTCATGTATACCGCGGTACGCAGGGGATCGGTGAAAGTCCTGCCTTGGGGGGCGCTTACCGGCATGGCGCTCCTGTTTGCCGCTTTCTGTGCGCCGGCGTTGTGCTCCTATGCAGACCTGCTGCCCCATTACGACCGCGGTGCCGGCCTGAGCCTGCAGCGTGCCGCCGAAAACAGCCTGCATCCCTATTGTACCCTTTCTCTTTTAGCACCCACCGCCATTACGCGCAGCGACGTACCTACCGACCTTATTTCGCGCAACCTGTTTATCGCTACGCCCCTGCTCCTGTTCCTGTTTACGCTATCCCGCAGGACCGGAAGCCGGTATGGTTTCCTGGCTGCCGGAATCCTTTTTTTCTTTCTTTATTCCCTGGGCGATGCCACCCCGGTGCACCGCTGGAGCTACCACCTGCTTCCCCTGTTCAACACCTTCCGGCATCCCTCCAATGCCCGCCTGTTCGTCCTTATCGGACTGCTGCTGCTGGCAGCCAGGGGCCTGGCCCTATGGATGCAGGGGGCCCGCGGCAGCGTATTGTTTGCGGCGCGGGCAGCGGCCCTGTCCGCACTGGGACTGGCCGTCTACGGAGCAATGCAAACCCGGCCGGGCTTCGGCGCCGCGCCTCCGGGCGCGGAAGGACGGGCGGGCCTGAAAGCGGCACTGGACTCCATCGGCTTTCCGGAAGGGCTCCTGCTCAACGGCGGCCTGCAGTGCGTATCCCTCGTGTTCTTTTCCCTTTTCCTGCAGCGTAACCTCAGGCGGTTGCTGGTACCGGCCATCATCGGCCATGCGTTCCTTTTTGCCCAGACGACCCTGCCCTATACACTGGTCAGCCAGATTCCGCCGGCCCGCATCAATGCGCGGCTGAACGAAGTGATCCACGAAGTACGGGGGCCGGATTTCGGAAGCAGCCTGGAAGAAAATTCGAAAAATGCGCTGGTTCATTACCGGGAGATCGGGATCGCCAACTTTTTTAACCGGCGCTTTGGCATGGTGCATGAGCAGGTGAACCCCACCTTCCTGAACCTCCTGAATGCCCTGTACCGCGATACCCTGCAGCAAAGGGCCGCTTTCCGGAACCCGGTGGCCTACCTTGCCGATTCACTCCTGGCAGCGCCGCCCCCGGACGGAACACAACGTGGCCTGGCTTTCGTGCCGGTTGCCCACCGGAAACCGGTAGTGAGCGGTAGCTTTCAAGTGACCGGTTACACCACCGCTACGTTCCGGTTTCAAACGACTGTTCCTGCACCGGCCTTCCTGGTACTGCAGCAATCCCGGCTGCCGGGCTGGAAAGCGTTTATCGACGGCAGGCCCGCACCCATTGTGCCGGTCAATACAGCCTTCATGGGCGTGTTCCTGCCCCCCGGCCCCCATACGGTCTTCTTCCGGTATCAGCCGGTATATATTCATCCCGCCTGCTGGCTCACGCTGGCAGCACTATTGTTCACCGGCGCCGGGCTCTGGCGGAGCCGCCGCGCCCAAAACAAAGGCCTTGAAATTCTCCCGTGACCACCTGCGCTTCAGTGCCGGCCTTCTATTGCCCGTGTTCCTGTTTTATGCAGGCTATACCTACAACCATGCGGCCGGACTGGAGCCGACCGGCTTTATCCAATATGATAACGTAGGGTATGCGGCCTATGCCCGGCAATATGTGCAGGAAGAATTTCATCTGCTGTATGCGAATCCGTTCAATGATGGTCCCGGATATGCCCGGATCTATTTCCAGACCCAAAACATCATTCTTGCCGGGCTGATGCAGATGGGGATGGACCCTGGCTGGGCGCTCTGCCTGTTCAGTGTGCTCTTTTCCTTTTTTAGTTTTTATGTGCTGCTCCTGCTCTATGACGCCCTGCATCCCGGTGCGCCGTTCCGTACCCCTACCCGCGTATTGCTGGCCTGGGGCGGCGGGTTATTGGTAGTGGCAGGCGCTTTGGCGCTGCCCTTTGTGCAGAACGGAGAACACATCCTGGACCGGCTTTTTTACCTGGATCCGGCCCGTGGCTGGTGGGGTCTCAACTTCGGCCGTTCGCTCCTGTTCAGCCTCGAATCCTATTACCATTTCCTTTTCTTCGCGTCCCTGCTGCTGGCCTGGAAAGGACGATGGCCCGCTGCAGCCGTAGTAGCGTTCCTGCTTTCCTTTTCCCACCCGTTCACGGGCATCCATCTGCTGCTGGTGCTATCCCTTTGGGTATTTACCGGACGGCTGCTGGCCCGGCAGCACGATATTCCCGCCTGGACCCTGGCTGCCTTTCCCCTGCTGGCTGCCCTACATGTGGGGTATTATCTTGTTTACCTTCCCGGCTTTCCCGATCACCGGCTCGTCAGCACGCAATACGCCCTGAACTGGAATTACCGGTGGTACCATTTCGGCCCGGCCTACGCACCGGTCTTTGCCCTTTTTATCGGATCGGTTTTCCTGCAGGGCCGGAAAGCTTTCCTGGCCCGGCCGGCCAACCGGCTCCTGCTCTGCCTGGCCTTTGTTTCCCTGCTGCTTTCCAACCACGAATGGTTCCTCAAGCCGATGCAACCTATTCATTTTGCCCGGGGCTACGAGTGGACCGCTTATTTCCTCATGGGAGTGCCCGCCCTGCACCTGCTGTTCAACAAGCTGCGCGGAAAGCGCTGGCTGTATTACGCGGTAATAGGATTGTTCCTGCTGGACAACGGCCTCTGGATCGGCAACAATATTATTTCCCGGGCCGACAGCCCTTCCACCGCATACGTTACCGAAGAACAAAGACGGGTGCTACAAATCATGGATGCGGCATCCAGCCCGCAAACGCTGGTGATCGGCTCAGGAGACCTTCCTTACCTGGCAACGGTCTATACCCGGGCCTATCCCTGGCACAGCCACCCTTTTACCACGCCCGCATATGCCCGGAAGAAAGCGGCCTTTCAGGCATTTATTCAGAACGGCCGGGTGGACAGCTCCTGGCGGGGCCGGCCGGCCATCCTCCTCTTCCACCGCAGCGATTCGGCAGAGGAACGACGATCCAGGGCCCTGCCCTTTCCGAGCGGACAGGTACTACGCACCCGGAACTACAAGCTCGTGGTGACGCTGATTCCGCGGTGAGGAGTTGATCCGTTGAACAGTTGAATGGTTGATAAGGGGACAGAGGTACTTTGCATCCTGATTTTGTGGGCAGCAATGGGAAATCTTCAAACGTAAATAGGGACCGGGTAGATCCCGTGGGCAGGGGATGGGTTTCGCACAGAGCAAACAGAGAAGCAGAGTTACGGGCGATAGCAATACAGTACTGATAGCGTACAATAAAGGGATCTCCTATAACTCTGCTTCTCTGTTTGCT
>DATAGL010000263.1:0-4542 GCA_036263755.1 Chitinophagaceae bacterium
GTCCATGCGGGGGCCCCAGCTTTCGTCGATGCTCATGTCTACATACTTTTCCCCGTTGGCCAGGGTGCGCCAGGTCTGGCTTGACCCGCCTCCGTAGAGGTTTTGCAGCGGCAGGTAATTTCCCACATGCTCGGCCGAGTAGGCCGAGTTCAGCTGCACGTTCACTTTCCTGGCCCCGCGGCTGCCTTTTTTCGTGGTGATCATGATCACCCCGTACTGGCCGCGCAGGCCGTAAAGTGCCGCAGCCGTGGGCCCTTTGAGCACGTTCACCGACTCGATGTCCTCGGGGTTCACATCCTGTCCCAGGTTGCCGAAATCGCCCCCGTTGCGGCCGGCGAAATTGGCGTTGGAAATAGGCGTTCCGTCCACCACGATGAGGGGCTGGCCCCCGCCGGTGATGGAGTTCACCCCACGGATCTTGATCTTCTGGGTACCGCCCATGGAAGCGCCGGAGGCGCCGGTTACCTGTACGCCTGCGATTTTGCCGGCCAGGGAGCCGATCACGTTCTGTTCCTTCGTCAGGGTCAGGTTCTCGCCTTTGACCTGCTGGGTGGAATAGCCCAGCGAGCGTTCGCGGCGGGTGATGCCCAGGGCGGTAACCACTACTTCGGAGAGGTTACCGGAGGCTTGGAGGGTAACGGGATATTCGGCAGCCTCGCCTACGGTCAGCTCGCGGGTCTGCATGCCGGTGTAGGAAATCAGCAGCACCGGGCTGGGGCTGGTAAGGGTTATGCGGAAAACCCCGGCTTCGTCGGTAGTGGCGGAATTGTTGGTGCCCCGCTCCTGTACCGTGGCGCGGGCCAGGGGTGTTCCGGATTCATCGGTAACGGTACCCCAAACGGTGCGGTTCTGGGCAAGGGCAATAACGGGCAGGTACAGCAACAGGCTGATCCAGGCCAACAGCAGTGTTTTTTTCATTGTGCGATGGTTTTTAATGATGGATCGGTTTTTCAGGTTGGAAGGATTGCCGTTCGCAGGACGGAGATAAGAACGCAGTCAGCAATTGGCCGAAAATTTACGCACAAACCCGCACAAAGCAGTAGCTGCCGGGTGAATTGTTGAAAAAAGAAGCAAATGGAGTGGTGGTTTTAATAACACAGCGCCTCTTTCCGCAGAAAACCGCAGGAGCTGGCAACCCTAAGTGCGCAGGTTAACCCGGGGATAAGGCTTACGCAATGCGGAACAATTTGGAGGAGCGTGCGGTGTACGGTCAATCCGTGCTAAATTTGTGGCTCTTTAGGACTAACAGAATAACTTTCATCGTTAAAACCTTATCGTTATGGCATTCACCCTACCGCAATTACCGTATGCACACGAGGCCCTCGAGCCGCACATTGATACGCAAACCATGCAGATCCACCATGGCAAGCACCACCAGGCTTATGTAGACAACCTGAACAAAGCCATTGCCGGCACCGAGCATGAAAACAAAAGCCTCGATGAACTCGTAGCCAACGCCGGCTCCATCTCCCCTGCGGTGCGCAACAATGGCGGCGGCCACTGGAACCACAGCTTTTTCTGGGAAATCATTGGCCCTAACGCAGGCGGACAACCGCAGGGCGCCCTGGCCGAAGCCATCAATTCCACCTTCGGATCGCTCGACGGGCTGAAGGAAAAGCTCAACGCCGCCGGCACCACGCGCTTCGGCAGCGGCTGGGCATGGCTGGTGGTGAAAGACGGAAAGCTGGAAGTAACCTCCACCCCTAACCAGGACAACCCGCTGATGGACGTGGCCGAAGTAAAAGGCACCCCGATCCTTGGTGTGGACGTATGGGAGCACGCTTATTACCTGAAGTACCAGAACCGCCGCCCCGAATACCTGGCTGCCTTCTGGAACGTCGTGAACTGGAACAAGGTGAGCGAGCGTTTTGAGAACGCTTCGAAATAACCGGACAGATGTACGATGTACGTTGTACGATGTACGATGTACGATTTTTGGTGGCAGATCGTATGCCGGTCCTTCCACCGCGTAGCACAGGCGCAAACGGAACAAAGCATTCTTTGTACCGTTTGCGCCTTTTCTGTTTTGCTGCTTCACCTTACCTTCCCCCTCTTATTTTTCAACTGATCAACTGATCAACTGCTAATTCCCAATTCCAAACGCCCAACCCCGGTCCCCGCCATGCCCGAGCTGATCCTAAAAAACATTGCCCGCCACATTGCACTCGACCCGGAAGAAGAGGCGTACTTTCTTTCGGTGCTGCAGCCCAGAAAGCTGCGGCGGCGGCAATACCTCGTGCAGGCCGGGGAACCCTGCCGGTACGAATGTTTTGTAGAGAAGGGCTGCCTGCGCCAGTACTTTCTGGATGACCAGGGCCAGGAGCACGTAACGGTATTTGCCGTGGAAGACTGGTGGATTTCCGACATGTACGGCCTGATCACCGGCAAGCCTTCCCTTACCTATGTGGATGCGGTGGAAGAATCCGAGCTGCTGCTTATCGAACAGGCGGCCTTTGAAACCCTGCTGGTCCGGGTACCGAAGTTCGAGCGCTTTTTCCGCATCCTGCTGCAGCGGGCCTATGTGGCGAACCAGGTCCGCATTATAGAAAACCTCAGCCTGCCGGCCGAAGAGCGCTACCGCCGCTTCGTGGAACGCCATCCGCAGCTCGAGCAGCGGGTCCCGCAGCGCCAGATTGCCTCCTACCTGGGCATCACGCCCGAGTCGCTGAGCCGCCTGCGCCATCAGGGCGCGAAGGGCAAGCGGCCTTAACATAGATCAATCTTTTTTCTTAACCTACCTCATTGGAGCGGGGCTTCCTGCCGGTGCACTTTTGTGTCTCAATCCTCCGAAAATAAAAACGACACAAATGGAAGCATTACAGCAAAAGATCCGGCACCTGAATCAACTGATCCTTGAAGGCAAGGCCCTCGATGGCTTTGAATTGTATTACGACGACCGCGTGGTGATGCAGGAAAACGAGCAGCCGCCCACAATAGGCAAGGAAGCCAACCGGCTCCGCGAGCAGGACTTCTTCAGCAGTATCACCGAGTTCCGCGGCGCGCAGGTGCTCGACGTAGCCGTGGGTGAAGGCGTGACCATGGTTACCTGGCAGTACGACTATACCCATAAAGACTGGGGCGAACGCCGCTACAAGCAGGTTTCCGTACAGCACTGGGAAGGGGGCAAGATCATACGCGAACAATTTTTCTACGGCAATTAATCCATCCATAAAAACAACAACATATGAACTCCAGATTACTGGCAACAGAAAATCATGCAGGCTATGCGCTCCTGCGCGTTACCCTGGGCACGGTCATGGGCGCCCACGGATTACAGAAAGCTTTCGGCCTCTTCGGCGGCTACGGCTGGGAAGGAACCATGGGTTATTTTACCGGAACGGTAGGACTGCCGGCCGTTATGGGTGCGGGCATCATCCTGATTGAATCGCTGGGTGCGTTCCTGCTCATTATCGGCTTTGCCGGCCGCATCAATGCAGCCCTGCTGGGGGCCGTCATGCTCGGCGCCTTCTTCGTGGATCACCTGCCCAACGGCTTCTTCATGAACTGGTTCGGCAACCAGAAAGGCGAAGGCTTCGAGTTTGACCTCCTGTTCGTGGCCATTGCGGCAGTACTCAGCTGGTACGGCAGCGGGGCTTATTCCGTAGACCGGTGGCTGGTGAAGCGGACTGTCGGGGCACGGCAGCTTGCCTTTTGATGTACGATGTACGATGGACGATGTACGGTTTGTTTACAGGGAAGAACCGTAATGTGGAACCATCATATTAGCCCATTAGCCAGCAATGTTCTTCCGGAGCACTTTATGCCCCGATGCGCCTTGAATATTGAACATTGCGTATTGAATATTTCCCTTCTCTCTTCTTCACTCGACATTCTTCTGTTCGATATTCCTACGGTACCGGATCATACCCGCTGCCGCCCCAGGGGTGGCAGCGGCCGATGCGGCGCACGGTAAGCCAAAGCCCTTTGAAGACGCCGTGTTTTTTAAAGGCTTCCAGACCATACTGCGAGCAGGTAGGCGTATAGCGGCAGGAGGGCGGGAGCCAGGGAGAAATAGCCAGCTGGTAGAAGCGGATGATTCCTATAAAGGGCAGGGCCAGTATTCTAAGCAGGTCTTTCCACATAGGTTTCCGCTTTTTTTTGAAGGGTGACCAGGGCACGCTGCACGGCTTCTTCCACCACGGGATAGGCCGGCAGAGTCTTATCAACAAAAATAAGAAAGACCGTAGCCTTCAGCGCCCGGTCGCTCAGGCATTGCGCCAGCGGTGCCCGGTTCAGGCGATAAGCTTCCCGGAGCAGCCGCTTGATGCGGTTGCGGTCCACTGCCCGCTTGAAATGCTTTTTGGAAACGGAAACTCCGGCCTGGAGGGGCCCTGCAGCCGGTTCCGCTGCTTTTTCAAAGCGGTAATACACCCGCAGCGGGAAACAGCCAATGGACTTCCCCCCGGAAAACAAGGCTTCCACCGCCTTCCGGCTTTTCAGGCGTTCTTTTCTTCCAAGCGTGTTCCGGGGCGTCATAGGCTAAAATAACAAATAGCTCCGGAGGTCCGGAGCTATTCTCAATCTGGTGGTGGAGCTTCTATT
>DATAGL010000264.1:0-1765 GCA_036263755.1 Chitinophagaceae bacterium
CTCAATATCTGCACGCCGATCTGGATGCGGGGCCCCGGTGAAGCCACCGGCGCCTTTGCCCTGGAATCGGCGATGGACGAGCTGGCCCACGCCTTAAAGCTGGACCCGATCGAGTTCCGCCTGCGCAACCATGCCGACAAAGACCCGGAGCGCAACCTGCCCTGGTCGAGCAAGCACCTGAAAGAGTGTTACGCGATGGGCGCCGAACGCATCGGCTGGAAGAACCGGCAGCTGCAGCCCGGTGCCCTGAAGGAAGGGGACTGGTTGGTGGGGTACGGGATGGGCACGGGTTCCTTCGGGGCCTTCCGCTGGGTGGCCACCGTAAAGGCCAGGCTCCAGCCCGACGGCAGCCTGCTGCTGCAATGCTCGGTCAACGATATGGGTCCGGGTACCGCTACCATGATGACCGCCGTGGCTTCAGAGAGCATGGGCATGGGGGCCGGAAAGATCAGGATACAAATGGGTCGCACCGGACTTCCTCCGGGCCCGATGCAGGGCGGATCGAATGTGACCTCCACGGTAGGTTCTGCCGTACACGAAGTATGTGCGGAGCTGAAAACGCAGATTGCCGCCCTGGCCAGCCGCGAAGGCTCCCCGTTTCACACCGCCGACGTGCATGCCGTGACCGTGGAAGACCTGCTCTTTACGGAAGGGGGCGTGTCGCTGAAGAAGAACCCTGCCCGTAAGCTGTCGTACGGCGACCTGTTCCGGCAGAACGGCCTGGAGGCGCTGGAACTCACCAAGGAATCCAAGGGCGGGCAGCAGCCGTACTCCATGTATTCCTTCTCGGTGCATTTTGTAAAGCTGCGCGTGCACCCGGCCACGGGGCGCGTCCGGATCGACCACGTGGTGTCCTGCGCGGATGCCGGCACCATTGTGAGCCCCAAAACCGCCGCCAGCCAGATGATCGGCGGCGCGGTGGGCGGCATTGGTATGGCCCTGATGGAGGACCTGGTGATCGATCACCGCTTCGGCCGCCCGATCAACAACAACCTGGGGGACTACCATGTGCCGGTGAACGCCGACATCCCGGAAGTGGACGTGTTGTTTGTGAACAAGAAGGATCCCTTCACCAACCCGATGGGGTCCAAAGGCCTGGGCGAAATTGCGCTGGTGGGCATGGCGCCGGCCATTGCGAACGCCATTTTCAACGCCACGGGCAGGCGCATCCGCTCCCTGCCGATAACACCGGACAAACTGATCGGGGCGAGCAACGGATAGGAAGGGGAGGATCCTGTGATGGCGGTTGCCGGTTTGCCTGTTTGCTTGTTTGCACGTTTGCATGTTTGCCTGTTCACTTGTTCACCGGAGACTACTGTTCGTTGAGCAGGCTTTTGTTACTTCTGCAGCAGTAAAGTGTCCGCCCCACCCGACTTGTAAACTGGTGAACTTGTAAACTGGTCAACCCCCTCACCAAAGGTATTCCTCACCCCAAGCCTTTCCCTTCCATTTGTGACGGGCTTCGGAAAAAGGTGGGACGGCGGCCGGGAAAAGGTGGGATGAACCGCACTTTCTCCCCGGATTTTCCTCATTGCTTCCTCTTTGCTTCCCCGGTTCCGCCTCATTGCTTCCCCGGAATCCGGGGAAATCCGGGGCGAAACGGGCGTTTTCCGGGGAAGCAATGAGGAGACAAAGAGGAGAAAGGGCCGGGAAAGAGCGTTGCGTTTTTCGGGTTACTGCTTTTGGCAGGAGTTGCGTATTTTGGGTTGGGGCAACATGAAAACGCAAGTGCAAAGGGTTGTACCTCTTTATTTTGTGCAGCAAC
>DATAGL010000265.1:0-2753 GCA_036263755.1 Chitinophagaceae bacterium
AGATGAGTATGTACACGAACAGGGGTACCCAGATAATTCCGTCCCCCAGGTAGGTTAAATAGGTGAACAGGTAGTCCAGCGAAGGCCGGTTCCATCCGTTGATGATAAGAAAGGAATCGTTTTTGCCGTACTGGTAGACAAACAGGGCGATGGCGCCCGACAGCAGCAGGCTGAAAACTACCGCTGCCCGGAAATGACGATATGCGTTACTTTGCAGTGACATTTGATAACAGACAAAGATAAAGGGAGACTCAGGAATGAATAAGCAACAGAAACATTATTTGGTAACCGGAGGGGCTGGATTTATCGGCAGTCATGTGGTGCGCGCCCTGCTGCAGGACGAAGGCATTAAAATCACCTGCATCGATTCTTTCGATCCTTTTTATCCCCGCCAGCTGAAGCTGCGCAACATGGCCGATTTCGACGGGCACCACAATTTCTTCCTGCTGGATGTGGACCTGGCCAAAGTAACCGTGAAGGAATTGTTTGACGCGATCAACCAGCCCGTGGATGTCATCATTCACCTTGCTGCCAAGGCCGGGGTGCGCCCGAGCATCGCCGATCCGCTGGCTTACCAGGAAACAAACATCCTGGGCACCCAGAAGCTGCTGGACTTTGCCGTGCAGAAAAAGGTGGAGCAGTTCGTATTTGCCTCCTCCAGTTCGATTTACGGCATCAACGATCATTTTCCCTGGAAGGAAGAGGAGCAGCTGCTGCCGATCTCTCCCTATGCACAGACAAAGCTCGCCGGTGAAATGGCGGGCCATACCTACAGCCACCTGTACGGGCTTCCCTTTATCGCCCTGCGGTTCTTTACCGTTTACGGCCCGGGCCAGCGGCCCGACCTGGCCATTCACCGGTTTGTACGCGCCATCCATACCGGTCAGCCGGTAACGGTATTCGGCGACGGCACCACTTCGCGGGACTATACCTATGTGGAGGATATCGTGCAGGGTATACTGGCAGCCGTCCGTTACCGCGAAACCCCGTTTGAAATCATCAACCTCGGCAATAATTACGCAATCCCGCTGAACGAACTCATCGCCGCCATCGAAGACGTGATGGGGAAAAAGGCAGCGATCGACCGCCAGCCCGAACAGCCGGGCGACGTGCCCCGGACTTTTGCCGATATATCCAAAGCACAGCGGTTGCTCGGCTATAAGCCGGCTACCCCGCTCCGCCAGGGCCTGGAACAGTTCTACCGCTGGTTTGAAGCGAACCGGGAACTGCTGCTCCGGAACTAGACCGTGATCTCCAGCACCGGCTTGACGGCCTGCTGCTGGTGCACCTTACGGACCTGGTAGGTTTTTTTGCCCTGGGACTCGTAGTAGGTGCGCACGGCAATCTCTGCAAGGATGCCGATCGTGATCAGCTGGATGCCGCCCAGCAGAAGAATGAGTCCCAGGATGAGCAGGGGCTTTCCCCAGATATCCTGTCCCATGATCTTCAGCACCAGCAGGTACAGGTTGATCAGCAGTCCCAGCCCGAACGAAATAAAGCCCAGCGTGCCGAACAGGTGCATGGGCTTTTGCATGTAGCGGCGGAAAAAGATCATCAGCACTAGGTCGGACATTACCTTAAAGGTCCGGTTGATGCCGTATTTGCTGCGGCCGAACTGCCGGGCGTGGTGCTTCACCGGCACCTGGGTGATGCGTGCCCCCTGCAGCTTGGCCAGCACGGGGATAAAGCGGTGCAGCTCGCCGTACAGGCCGAGGTCTTCGGCAATCTCTTTCCGGAAGATCTTCAGGGTACAGCCGTAATCCCGGATGTAAACGCCGGTCATGCGGCGGATGAGGGCATTGGCGATCTTACTGGGCACCTTGCGCAGGAACATGCCGTCCTGCCGGTTTTTCCGCTCACCGGCCACCACGTCCCAGTCACCTTTTTTCAACAGGTCCAGCATAAAGGGAATATCGGTGGGGTCGTTCTGGAGGTCGCCGTCGATCATGGCCACGTACTGGCCGCGCGCATGGTCGATGCCCGCCCACATGGCCGTGCTCTGGCCGTAATTCTTGCGGAGTTCCACCAGCACCGTATGCTCGTCGGAGAGCTCCACGATCCGCTTGCGGGTCTGGTCCGTGGAGCCGTCGTCAACCAGGATCACTTCGTACTCAAAGTCGGCCAGCGCTCCGCGAACGGCTTCCAGCAGGGGTTTGATGTTGTCTTCCTCGTTCATCACGGGAATGACCAGGGATAATTCTATCATAGCTATGGGGGGCAAAGATAAACCACAGAACCACGGAACCGCGGATTAGCCCGATTTTTGGCGGATGGGCACGATTTGGATTTTGGGGATGGAAGGATAAATCTTTTTTAAACCGGTAAAAGAAGAATGCACGATTACCCGTTTAGGTTGGCTGAACAAAGAACCTCATTCCGGAACTTAATTGGTTGAAACATTCGGAAAAAGAAGAGAGGAAGCCCTTGTAAGGAACTTCCTCTCCATCCCAATCGGGTTAATCTTTTCTAATCGTGCCCGTCCGCGGTTCCGCGGTTAAAAGCGATAACCCAGCGATACGCCGAAACCGGTGTTGCGCCATTTGGACTCATCGTTCATCTTGGGGTTGATGTCTACCAGGCCCAGTTGTGCGTTGAGCTGGAACGAAAGGCGGTTGGCGAATTCATACCCGGCCAGCAGGTTGCCGCCGGCATCAAAGCGCTTCACGCGGGGAGCGGTGGGGTTTTCAGGCGTATTGTCGCCGGAAACAAATTCAATATCGCGCTTCACGCCGCTGATCTCGCTTTTACCGGTT
>DATAGL010000266.1:0-2914 GCA_036263755.1 Chitinophagaceae bacterium
TTCTTTTCATTTGCCCAGCCAAGCAGGGCGGCTCCCATTTCCTCCGGATGCAGCAGGGCATGGGGCCGCACCGCCGCCAGCGCCTGAACCAGCATGTAATTTACCTCGGCGGAATCCGGATGTTGCAGCCAGATGCGGCTGCCCTGCCGGGCGGCCGCCCGCAAGCCATCGCTGCCGTCTTCATTGGCTCCCGACAGCAGCAGACAGGCCAGCCTGGGGCCGTAAACATCCGCCGCGGTTTCCAGCGTCGGGTCAATGGCCGGACGGCAGTAATGGATCTTCTCCGAATAGTCCAGCGCGAGCGACCGGTCGGACTCCACCAGGAGGTGGTAATCGGGCGGCGCCAGGTACACATGACCCCGCTGCAGGGGCTCTTTGTCCTCAGCTTCCTTAATGATCATCCGGCCGTGCTGCTGGAGCAGCTGCGCCAGTACGGAATCGGCGTTGGCCGGGCGGTGCACCACCACAAGTACGGCCGCCGGGAACCCCGCCGGAAGCACCGGTAACAGCTGCAGGAGTATGTTCAGGCTGCCGGCAGATCCGCCGACCACCAGCAGGTGGTCCGGAGCGGTCACTTCATTTTTCGCCATATCTTTTCTTTGTCCTGCTGCCGGTACCGGGGTGCCACCGACGAAAAGCGCAGTGTTTCTTTCGACCCGAGCGCCAGAAAACCCAGGGGCTCGAGGCTGGCGTCGAACAGCTGGAAGACGGAATCTTGCAGCCCTTTGTCGAAGTAGATAAGCACATTGCGGCACAGGATCAGCTGAAACTCATTAAACGATTTATCAGATACAAGGTTGTGTGTGGCAAATACCATTTTTTCCTTCAGGTCCTCAGCAAACTTTGCATGATCATACTTGGCGGAGTAATAGGAGGAGAACGGACGCTTTCCGCCCGAGAGCTGGTAGTTCTCCGAATACCTCCGCATGCCCGAAAGCGGGAAGATGCCGGAACGGGCCCGTTCCAGCACGTCGGGATTGAGGTCGGTGGCATACAGCACGGATTTGTGCAGCAATCCCTCCTCCTGGAGCAGGATGGCCATCGAATACACTTCCTCTCCCGTGGAGCAGCCCGCATGCCAGATGCGGATCAGCGGGTAGGTGGCCAGCAGGGGACAAACAGATTGCCGCAGCGTCCGGTAAAAAGAAGGATCCCGGAACATTTCCGTCATGTTGACGGTTATTTCTTCCACGAACCGGTTCAGGTAAGCGGCATCGCTGCGCAGCCGGTACCGCAGCTCCGCGAAAGAAGGAAAGCGGTCCAGCAGGAGCAGCCGCGCAACGCGCCGCTTCAAGGAAGCCCGCGCATACCGGGTAAAGTCATAGCCGTACTGCACGGCCAGATCGTTCAGCAATAAATTGAGTTCGTCGTCCCTGACCGGTCCCCTGTCCACTTTCAACGATTTAAATAATGCTCTAGCTTCTGCAAGAGTTGGTCCACATCGATCGGTTTGGATAAATAGTCGTCCGCACCGGCAGCCAGGCATCGCTCCCGGTCGCCCACCATCGCCTGCGCGGTTACCGCTATCACGGGCAGGCCGGCCCAGCGGGGCTCTGCCCGGATAAGGCCGATGGCCTGATAGCCGTCGATTTCGGCCATCATCATATCCATCAGCACCAGGGCAATGCGCTCGTCCAACCCCAGCAACGCAAAGGCCTGACGGGCATCCCCGGCCGACACACATTCATATCCCTTGTACCGGAGGGTGGCGGCCAGGGCAAAAATGTTGCGCGGATCATCATCCACAATAAGAATTTTATTTCGGTCCATTTTCCCGGTTTAACGGCTGCTTTCGTACAGCCACACGCGCAGCAATGAAAGCAATTGATCAATATCCACAGGCTTGGAAATATAATCCGAAGCGCCCGCTTCGATGCACTTCTCCCGGTCCCCCGCCATGGCCTTCGCGGTGACGGCAATAAGAGGCAGCTGGCGGAAACGGTGCAGGGAACGGATCCGCCGCATGGTTTCGTAACCGTCCATTTCCGGCATCATGATGTCCATCAGCACAATGTCCATGTCCGGCACTTCCTCCAGCCGCTGCAGGGCCTCTTTGCCGTCGAGCGCCGAGTGCACCTGCATGCCCTGGGCTTCCAGCGCCTTGGTGAGTGAAAAAATGTTGCGGACGTCGTCATCGGTGACCAGGATCTTGCGGTTCCGCAGCACTTCTTCCAGCGCGCCGAGGCGGCGTGCGGCAGGACGCTCTTCCAGACCGGTGCCGTGCTCTTCGAGCAGGTGCAGGAACAGGCTGACTTCGTCGAAGATCCGCTGGTAGGAATGGGCGGTTTTCACCACCACGGAATCCGCAAACTGCCGGATGCGCGCGGCCTCTGCCCCGGTCAGGTTCTTTGCCGTGAAAATGATGATGGGGAGGGCTTCCAGACCCGGGTGCTTCCGCACCTCTTCTATGGATTCGTACCCGTTGCCATCGGATGCACTTATATCCAGCACCACGCAGCTGGCTCCGCCCGAAACCAGGGCCGTAATGGCCGATGCCGGACCGGAGGCTACCTCCGTATTTACATTCCGGGTTTCCAGGAAATACGCCAGCGCGCGGGCGTGCCTCGGATCCTCCTCCACGATCAGCACTTTGTGCCCGGGATGCTCCAGGATCTGCTCAATGCGCCGGAAGATGCGCTGCATTTCATCGGTAGCCACGGGTTTGTTGATAAAATCGACCGCCCCACGCACCAGGCTTTCCCGCTTTACTTCGTGGGAAGACATGATGTGCACGGGAATGGACCGCGTTTCCGGGTGGTTCTTCAGGGCTTCCATGACCTCCCATCCGTCCTGCACCGGAAGCTGGATGTCGAGCAGAATGCCAACCGGCAGGTATTGGCGGGCCAGCGCCAGGCCTTCGTCGCCGCGCACGGCCACCACCCCCTTGTACCCGCTGCTCCGCGTATACTCCAGT
>DATAGL010000267.1:0-2921 GCA_036263755.1 Chitinophagaceae bacterium
CATTGATCACCACGCTGTACCGGCCCTGCTTGAATTCCACCAGCGCATAGGTGAAGGAGCGGGGCTGCGGGTTGGCGTTGAAGCGCACGTAATCTCTTTTGCCGATTTCCTTGGTTACGGACAGCTGACCCTTGGGCACGATGCGGCGGCCGCGGATGTCCTTGAAGTACAGGGCCGTCTGCTCGGTCATGAACTCGCGCAGCACTTCCTTGAACTTCTTGCGGGAGATCTTTTGGGAAGCGCTGTTCAGGTTGCGGTAGATACGGGCGAGGTAAAGGAGGTAAGTGGTCTTGTTCTTCCCGTACTTGTTGCCGAAATAGTACCAGAAGGCATGACCCGCGAGGTCGGGCTTTTGGTAGGCGAACTGGTAAAAGTTGCTGTAGTTGCCGGAAAGCAGGGCGCTTTTGAGCTGGTCGTCGCGCTCGGTGCTCCAGTTCTCGGCCGCATAATGGATATAGCCGTCGGTAAGCCACTTCGGAAGGTCCAGCAGCGTCTGGTTGGCGGCCATCTCGCCGAGGTCGTCGCCGAAAAGCACGTTCTGGAGCAGCACCTGGGCAATGCCCTCGCGCACCTGGCGCTTCAGGTTCTGGTGGTTGGCGTCGAAATACACGAGCATCTTGTTGTTCACCAGCTTCGTAATGCCGCCGGTGTTCTGCCAGTCGATGCCGATGCCCACGTTGGACTGCTGGAATTCATCGAAATTGTTGTACACCACGATGTTGGCCCGCCGCTGGAGCCCGTATTCCACGAACTCCTCCAGCCCCGAAAGCTCGCTTTCGGCCACCTGCGCCACATATTTGCCCAGTTCGAGGCCGTCCTGGCTGAAGTAGGTGTTGAAGTTCTCGGTTTGGTAGTATTTCCAGTTGAATTTCTGATACTGTACCCGGTTCTTCCCGAATTCCACGTTGTTCACCTGCGCGTTCATAAGGGTCACGGACAGTGCACAAAGTCCGGTCAGGAGTGATTTCCCTAGATATTTATTCATAAAGTGTCTGTACTGTGTCGGGGCGTGAGCCCAGTTGTTTCTGCGTCGTAAATTGCAATCTAAAATACAAAAAAGGCTGCATGTTATACCTACAGCGTTTTACGTTCAATCCGGTCCAGGAGAACGCCTACGTCTTATTTAACGATCAAAGAGAGTGCTGTATTATAGACCCCGGCTGTTATTTTGCCGAGGAGGAGGCCGCCCTGACCGGCTTCGTGGCCGCCGAGGGCCTGACCCCCGTGCTGCTGCTGAACACCCATTGCCATTTTGACCACAGCTTCGGCAACGCTTTCGTGCACCGCACCTGGGGCCTTCCCCTGCAGCTGCACCGCCTGGAAGAAGCCGTACTGGCTTACGGTCCGGCTTCGGCCGCGCGTTTCGGCCTGCAGTTCCAGCCGTTTGAAGGCCCCCTTCAGTACCTGGAGGAGGGCGACACCCTTACCTTGGGCCGCGAGCGCCTGACCGTTCTGTTCGCCCCGGGCCATTCGCCCGGCCATCTTTGCTTTTACTGCGAGGAACATAGCTTCCTCATCGGCGGCGACGTGCTGTTCCAGGGCAGCATCGGCCGCACCGACCTGCCCGGGGGCTCCTTCGAGGTGCTGGAGCAAAGCATTCGCACCCGGCTCTATACCCTGCCCGACGCTGTAACGGTGCACCCCGGCCATGGCCCGGCCACCACCATCGGGCGGGAAAAGCGGGGCAATCCGTTCGTACAGGGTGAATAGGTCAATGGGTGAATGGGTGAATCTTTAGGTGAATGGGAGGGTGGTGAATGTGCAGATGTGCAAATGTGCAGATGTGCAGATGTGCGGATGTGCGGATTGACGATTGACGATTGACGATTGACGATTGACGATTGGATTTTTGAGGCAGCTGAAGTTACAATATATCCTTTGCGTCTTTGCGACCCTTAGCGCCTTTGCGTGCAACAAAAGCCGCAGGTGAAAAGCAACTGCCACCAAAATGTTGATGCCTCCCCAACCTCCTTTTCTCCTTAGCTCTGCGCGCAACCATAAATCCTTTAATCCAACCACAAACCCTAAACTAAAAATACTTCCCGATCACCGGCAGCCTCTTCAGTTCCTTCTGCTCGATTTTCCCGATGAATGCGGCGTAGCAAGCCAGGAGCAGCGCTCCGAAGGCATGGTTCAGCCATACATTCAGGCCGAAGCCGGCAAACAACCGGTGGAGCCCGAACAGGGCTACGGCAATGATCATGTAGGCCAGGAGCTTTTTGGTGGCGTACGGAATGCGGTAGGCCTTCTGCCCGCGGGTATACGAGAGGATCATCATGGTGCCGTAGCAGAAAAAAGTGGCCCAGGCACAGGCCATATAGCCGTATTTCGGGATAAACAGGAAATTGATCGTAAAGGTGATGGCCACCCCGATGAGCGTGATCCAGGCCCCGGCCATTGTGTTGTTGGTGAGCTTGTACCAGACCGAAAGGTTGTAATAAATACCCAGGAACATATTGGCCAGCAGCAGTACGGGCACCACCTTCAGGCCTTCCCAGAGCCGGGGGTTCTGTATGAAATACTTCCAGATGTCGAGGAACAGGGCCACTGCCAGGAACATGAGGCAGACCGTGATCACAAAGAACTTCATTACCCGGGCATAGGTGCGCTGGGGCTGGGCGCCCTGGGCCTGCTTGAAAAAGAAGGGCTCCGCGCCCATGCGGAAGGCCTGGATGAACAGGGAGATGAGCAGCGAAAGCTTGTAACAGGCACTGTAAATACCTACCTGCAGCAGGGTGGCCTCCTGGCCGGGCTCGGTGCTCCACCAGATGAGCATCAGGCGGTCGAAGGTTTCGTTGATCATGCCGGCCAGCCCTACCAGGATCAGGGGTGCCGAATAGCGGATGAGTTCCTTCCAGAGGGCGGTATCGAACTGCAGGCGGAAGGAAAAGAACTCGCGGGTCAGCAGCAGGAAGGTGAAG
>DATAGL010000268.1:0-2945 GCA_036263755.1 Chitinophagaceae bacterium
TGCAGCGCTGGCCCAGGCCGTTGTTCCCCAGACCTTCAACTACCAGGCCGTTGCCCGTGATGCCGCCGGCAAGCCCCTGGCCAACAAGACCATTAAAGTCCGGCTTTCCTTTATGAGCGGCGCCGAAGTGGATTATTCGGAAACCCGCAGCGTCACCACCAACCCGCTGGGCCTTTTTGCCCTGGTGGTCGGTGACGGCAAGGCACAGTCGATTTACGGAGACGTAAAAGCCATCAACTACGAATCGCCGGTGACCCTCCGCGTGGAAATGGATGCCGCCAACGGCACCAACTTTACCATCATGGGCGAGCAGGTGTTATCGAGCGTACCCTTTGCCATTCATGCGAAACACGCGGCTTCGGCCGACGCCATCGAAGGCACGCCCCCGGCCTTTCATTATGTAAACAACAATTCGCTGGTCCTGCAGTCCAACGGCCCCGACGCGGTTATTCTGTTCAGCGGCAAACAGCTGGATACGCGCAACGCCTACAACCCGCAAACCGGCATCTACACCATTCCCGAAGACGGTATCTATTCGTTCTATGCTAATGCCACTGCAGGTCCCAACAATTCGATCGGCAACATCTTTTCCCTGGTCATCCGGGTAACGGGTTCGGTGAATTCCGGCAACGGCGTAGGTTCCAGCCTTGCTCACCAATCGGCCTTTTCGGTGAACTACGTGCGGGCGCTGAAGAAAGGCGATAAAGTGTTTGTGGTTGCCCACAACTATAACGGCAACGGATCCGTGGTCGTCACCTACGGCCTGGGCGGCAGTACGGCCTTCGGAGGATTTAAGATTCGCTAAGCCAAAAAGAACAACATGAAGCGACAACTATGGCTCCTGATACTGGCCTGCGCCGCGAATTCGGCCGTCCGTACGCAAACCATTTCCCCGCAGGCGCTGGCGGCTTCCGGAACGTCCGGTGCGGCCGGCGGAGCACAGCTCGAATGGACCTTCGGTGAATTCCCGGCCGGCACCTTGCAGAACGGAATGTTCCTGACACAGGGTTTTCTCCAGCCGGGCCTCACCTGGAAAGCACCGCCCCCGCCTCCGGCCCTGCCGGTAAACGGTACGGGCTATGGGCTCAACAGCGCCGGCACCACGTTCTTTAAAAACAACCTCCTGCTCGAATGGGACCTCGGCGAGGTGGCCGTGGCCCCGCTGACGGCCAACAACCGGATGCTGACCCAGGGCCTGCTGCAGCCCGGCACGGCCCCCGTGCTGGCCGCGCTGCCGGTATCGGGACTGGAACTGACCGCCCGCCGCGTACACCCGGGCCGGGTGGAGCTGGAATGGAAGACCCTTTCGGAAAGCAACAACGCCGGCTTCCGGGTAGAGCGGCGGCTCGAAGGAGAACCGGACTTCACCCCCCTGCACTATGTGCGGAGCCAAGCGTACAGCGGTAACAGCCGGATGGAACTGACCTACCCGTATGCCGACACGAACCGGTTTGCCGGCAAAAGCTGGTACCGGATCCGCCAGGAAGACGCCAGCGGGGAGTATGCGTATTCCCCGATACGGCTGGTCACCGGCCTGGTGGAGGAAACGGCCACCCTGGACGTGTGGCCGGTACCCGCCAGCACCTTTTACGTAGCGCTGGAAGGCGGCGCCCGCGACGAGGCCCTGCTGTACGACATGAACGGGCGCCTGCTGCGCCGCCTGCCCCTGGTAAACGGCACGCCCGCTGCGGTCAGCGGACTGCCCGCCGGCACCTATGTGCTGCGGCTGCAAAGCCGGCCGGATTACCGGGCGAAAGCAATCGTACAGTGACAAAGAGCGGCCGGCAGGGTTCCCGGCCCCGTTGCGAAACGGGCAGCCACCAGGTTTTACTGCCGGGGGCCGGCCGACCTTGCGGAAAGATTACGTATAAATACGGGTGGGATTTCCGTACTAGCACGGAGGGATCGGAGGGAAAAAGGGATCACCTTTGTACCGCAAGCGTAATCAAAACTAACTGCCTTTTTTCCAGACAACACGGTTTTTTCGGACGGTTTTCCTCTACTCATTTCCCCCGCCCCGGCGGGGGATTTTGTTGTACGGATAAGGCCCCGAACGGGCAGGAACAGCCGGTGAGGGCCCACCGCAGCTGCCCGGAAGCGGGGAAGGCCGGCCCCTTTACGGGCCGGGCAGCACCCGGTGAGCGGGCGGTCCGCCGGTACCAGGTCCCGGTTTTACCCACCCGGCCATCGGTTACCCGCATACAATACCACAATTCCTTAACCCCAAGGTCATTTTCGCGTAAAATGGTATGGTTTTTTTTGGGGTATGAATATGACGCGTGGTTTGTTGGTCTGGATGTTTCTCCTCACATTTAGCGTATCCGTAAGCAAAACAGATGGGCCCCAAACCTCTTTTGACCCGGAAAACCGCCTGTTCATCATCACCCTCGACGGCTTCCGCTGGCAGGAAGTCTTTAACGGTGCCGACTCGGCCCTCATCCACGATACCGAAGCCGTAGCCGATACTTCTTTTTCCAAGGCCTTGTTCTGGACCTCCGGCGAGGAAGAGCGCCGCCGGCGCCTGCTGCCGTTTTTCTGGAACGTGGTGGCCCGCAAGGGACAGCTGCATGGCAACCGCAAGTACAACAACAAGGTGAACGTGTCCAACCCGTATGCACTCTCTTACCCCGGGTACAGCGAACTGCTTACCGGCAGCGTGGACATGACTATATCGGGCAACCACCGCAAGAAAAACCGTAACCGCAACGTGCTGGAAGTGCTCAACAGCACCAATGCCTACGCGGGCAAAGTGGCTGCCTTTACCTCCTGGGATGTCTTTCCCTACATCCTCAACGAAGAGCGCAACGGCCTGGCCATTAACAGCGGGCTGGAGAACGTGGAAGGCCCGCGCCTCACCCCGGCCGAATCCATGCTCAACAGCGTGCAGTCGAGCGCCATTGCCGATGAGGGCCCGACGCGCTACGATGAGCTGACTTTTATCGCCT
>DATAGL010000269.1:0-7451 GCA_036263755.1 Chitinophagaceae bacterium
AGCCTGTTGTCCGAAATTTACAACCTTAATGGCGGTGACTTGATTTATAACGTTGCATGTTTTAACCAAAGTGGCTGTACATCAACCCTGCTCAAAGTAGTTGGTGATAGTTGTATATCTGTCGCCAAGATGTATGTTCCCTACAGTGAAGAGGCAATTCAGTTAACAAGGATCGCCAAGCAGTCAACCACCGAACTAATACCCGGATCCAATGATTTAGATACTGATTCCATTATACCTATTTTGTGGAAAAGGAATTTCCTGAATAAATTACAGTAGCCAACAGCAACTTGTAACAATTGCAGTGTGACTGAAAAGACTGAACTGAATATCCTGAAGCAGCTTAAGTGCAGTAGTAAGACAGAATATTGATAAATGCCGCTACTGCTTAAAGTTGTAAAACGTTATGGGCGACTATTGAAATTAAGACGACAAGGATAAAGGAGCGCTTAGTATTAAGGTAGAGAAATGGGAAATAGTTATGCAGTAGACCCCGGCCCATAGCTTGCTTTAGGGATGGAGGTGCATGATGCGTACAACATCAACCTTCCGGTTCGGCAGCTAACTTCCAACGCTGATCTGTACATGCAAACAATTGATCGAAAAGGGGCATACGGAAGGAATATCATTGCTGTCACTTCGGATAGCCTTTTCCTTCCGTTAGAGCCATTCATTCAAACACCGTAATCATTCCATCAGTGAAACCAATTGCTTTCTTGATCACCGCACTGTTGTTGACACAGGTATCCTTTGGACAGGTAGCAGATGCCTGGATTCGTTTCTATGACACGAAAACGGAATTGTCGGGTTACAAAGACTTGAAAGGGAACATCAAAATACCGGCAAAATTCGGGGAACTTACCCGGGCGGATACCTTTTATCACATCATAGCCGTTACAGAAACTTTAGGCAATGCCTATAAACAATACTACCTTTTAAAGGACGGAAAGAAAGTGGGAGAGGACAGTGTTTATGTCTTTGATTTCACCTTTGACTGCGAAAAGGAAGGCAAAATTATCTTCCGCGACAGGAAGAAGGACCGGGTGGGCTTCCTGGACAAAAATGGTGCGGCTATCATTCCTGCTGAGTACAATTATGTTTCGCCTTTTCATAACGGAATAGCCATGGCGCATCGGAATGCCAAAAGAAAATGTTGGGAAAAAGGCGGAGATGCGGCCCGCTGCGAACATTTAGGCTGGGAAGGCGGTGAGACAATTTTAATAAATGAGATGAATGAAGTAATTGCAGACAGCTTGAGGGTGGATTTAAGCAACGTGAATTGGTATTCTAAAAGAATCAATGACCCTTCGGTGGATACAGGCATTTATGTGAACATCAGGGGTAAAAACGGTTCGACGTATTCCTTTGTTGACTATGATAAGGAGTTCGGGAAATGGTTTTACACTTCCTTTCTTCCCTCGTTAAACAACAAGGCCGCTTTGCAGGGCCGGCTTTTCGATGAAGTGACTTATTGGTCACAGAATGGCGGTTGGAAAAGTTTAGGAAAAAAGGCATTTCTTAAAACCTTTACAGCTGCATTGACGGCTCAACGATTTGCGCCGAATAAAATGAAAGAGGTGTCAATCAGTCAGGGATTGTTCAACGAATTTATTTTCGATAATAAAATTTATAAAAAATACCTGAACACCTGCGGGGAGCACGACAAGGAAAGATATCCACTATACCACGTAATGCTGACTTACAAAAAAGAGCGACACACGACAGCAGCCGGGGATGCAACCGCTGGAGCTGTCGGTGATTACGGGATCGACTACCAGGAACACTTTGAATTTTTAAGAACAGAAAACGGCTACCGTTTAATAAGTGTGTCACTGAAAAGGTGAACGGGAGCCAACTGCAGTTTTGAAAAAGATGGGCAGACGGAATAAATTCAGCTATCAATGGCTGATCAACTTTGGCCGATAAGTACAGCAGGCAAATTGCAAATCCTCCACCTTCGCAAAGTCTGCCGCAAGCGTCTTGTTTTCTAAATTGGTGGTGACTTTGTAAACGGAAAAGGTAAAGCCCGGCAAACGGGGAATCGCTTTTCTGCCGGCAACCCTGATCACCGAGCTCCTGCGGCAGGAAAGACGCATTTTGAATTGAAAGATTTGCCAGACCGGGGTGGTTCTGAACTATTGCCCAACTGCGGTCAGCCGGTGCACCTGAAACGGATCAATAGGCATTATATCCTCCATGAACTGGAACAGGTATTGCATTTGGAGAAAGGAATATTCTATAGTATCCGGGAAGTGTTGATCCGGCCGGGGCAAAACGTACGAACGTTTCTTACAGAGAATAGGAGCCGGCTGGTGAAACCCGTGATCTTCATCATTGTCGCCTCCCTGATTTATACGCTGGTCAATCATTTTTTCCATGTGGAGGAAGCCTATGTAAAGCCGGGTGCAGCAAAGCCTTCCGCAACAGCCTACATTCTCAAATGGGTACAGGACCACTATGGTTATGCCAATATCATAATGGGTATCTTTATCGCCCTCTGGATCCAACTTTGCTTCCGGAAGTACGACTACAACTTCTTTGAGATACTGATCCTTTTATGCTTTGTCATGGGAATGGGTATGGTGATTTTTTCCGTGTGCGCACTCATCCAGGGGTAACGCAGCGCAACGTAATGACGGCAGCCAGTCTGGCTGGGTTGATGTACAGTGCCCGGGCCATCGGTCAGTTCTTTGATAAGATAAAGCCCGTACATTTCCTCAAGGCATTGGCTGCTTATCTGTTGGGGATGGTCACCTTGTTCCTGGCGGCCCTGCTTTTGGGAACAACCATCTATTGGATCATCAAACACCAGTACAAATGGAAAACAGGAAGGCGCTGTTGTTTACGTTCAGTATCGTGGCACTTATTTTGGCCGTGACCTTGTTCCGGCAGTTCGACTTTCTAACCCTCACCTTCGAAAAAACAGGCCCGGCCATTGTTTATATCATCGGGCTCCTCATCGCGGTGGTGATCCTTGTAAAGAACGCGCGGGAGCGGTAACAGCAACAGGAACCGGCCTTGTATTCCGGGGCCGAAGGCATTGCCGTCGAAGTCAGCCGGGCGGGCTTTGATCACTTTGATCGCCGGAAAGAGAAGACGATTCAGTTTTTTACGGAGCACAATGCCGGGCTGAGCCAATTAGCCACCGTACCCAATAACGAAATAGTCTGCATGGATTTCGCGGTGGCTTACGAGTTAACTTTTCATTCCTATCGTTTGCCTTCCGCCTTACTCCGGCTTGCGGGCGCGCTCAACATAGACATGGAGATCAGCGTTTATCCCTCGGGCCCTACCGGGCAGTAGGAGGTGGAGGCGGTCTGCCCGGCCGCCGGAAGCACTTTTCACAGACCGGGAGGGTAAGGTCCGGCCATCGGCTTATATTGCATTATTTTACAATCATACCTTTTGCCTGTGCGTCCATCCCGCTCCGCCTCCCAAGCCCCCATTCCCGCTTTTCCCGATCCCGGCGAGCCGCTGCGTACCCTCGTGCGCGGGGCCTTTCCGGGCGGTGTGGCCGTTGCGCCGGCGTCCGATGGCCGGCAGTCTGTGGAGGAGACCCGGCGCCTGCTGTCCGAAGGGCAGTCCCTGATCTATGGGGCCGCCTTTGCGGCGGAGGGCATACTGGCCACCTTCGATGTCCTGCAGCAGCGCAACGGGCGCTGGTACGGCTACCTGTTCCGGCCCAGCACCCGGGTAAAGGAGTGGCACCTGACCGATGCGGCGCTGCACGAATACGTCATCCGGCAATCCGGCATCCAGCTGGCGGATGTGTATGTTCTCCTGCTCAATATGCAGTACGTGCGCCGGGGCGCCCTGTCGGCGCCGGACCTTTTCCAGGCCGAGCGGATCACCCGCCGGCTCCGGGCGCAGCAGTCCGGGCTGCGCGGCCGCATGCAGATGCTGAAGCGCCGGGCGGCCAAAAGCGCCCGGGACACGCCGGCCGGGGAGCCCCCGCCCGTGAGCCCGCAGCGGGGCCGGGCAGCGCCCGCCCCCGACCGTACGGGAACGCCCGGGGATAACGCCCCCGTGGCGCTGGAGGTGGACCGTGCTGCGCTCGGTACGTTCCTGGAAGGCCTGCGCTACCCGCTATACTTCATGGACTTTGAAGCCTACCAGACCGCCGTGCCGGAGTACGACGGCCACTGGCCCTTCCGCCAGCTGCCCTTCCAGTTTTCCGTGCACCGCATCGACGCGCCCGGGGGCCCGATGCACCATGAGGCCTTTATCGCCCCGCCGAAGGCCGAGCCCACCGGCCCTTTCGTGGAGGCCCTGCTCCGGGCTACGGGCAGCGAAGGATCGGTGCTGGTGTACAACCTCGACTCCGAGCAGCTCATCCTCGACCACCTCGAGGGGGATCATCCCCGGTGGGCTGCACCCATAGAGGCGCTCCGCCGCCGGCTGGTAGACCTGATGCTTCCCTTCAGCCGGCGCTACATACAGGTGCCGGGGATCGGCAATAAGATCTCGCTGAAATACATGCTGCCGGCCCTCGTGCCGGAAATGAGCTATGCCCTGCTGGTGATCGGAAGCGGCGACGAGGCCAACCAGGCCTACAATGCCCTTCGCGGCAGCGACGACCCGGCCTTTATCGAGAAGACCTGCGCCGACCTGCTGGACTACTGCGCGGTGGACACGCTGGCGATGGTGAAAATCCTGGAAAAGATGCGGGAACTGGCTGCGGGTTGACGGCCTTCCTCTGTTTGCGGCATACAGGTGCCCGTCTTCCGGAGCATAGCCTTCCTTCGGAAGAACACCGTACGGCGATTCTACAGCCTTATATACGCCATTCCGGCCGCGGCCGCCCCGGCTAGGGTTTCAGGTGCTCAAGGGCATAGAGGAGGGCCACGGCCAGCAGCAGGCCTACCGTCAGCACAATCAGCAGGGATTGCCTTTTATTGGGTTGTATCATGAGTGGGGTGATGAAAGGGTGAAAAAGCAGGGCTTTCACCTGATCCCCTTAACAGTTTTTGCAACACGGAGCAATGGTCGGAACATTCGATGCCGCCGGTAAAGAGTACAGGGCGGAAGCGGAAGGAGTGAACAGCCCCGCCGGCCCGGGCTTCCGCGCCGGCGGGGTATCGGTCAGGCCACGGCCTTGTACCGGAGCTTCTTTGCGTGCTTCTTGCGCTGCTTCCACACTTCAAAAGCGAACTCGGCTACCTGGAGCACAAACGCTGCCACTGCCATGGACTTCATTGCTTTTTGCTTTTTTTTCTTTTTCATGATCTCATCGTTTAGAGGAGATAGCGTCCAAATGGTCTGCCAAGCCCCTGATTCCCATATTAAATTTTCCGGGAGCGTCTTCCGGTGCCTCCTTTTGCTTCCTTCCGCACCCGCCCGGGTGGCCTTCCCGGCGCATGGGCCCGCGGGAACGGTCCGGCCTGCGGGGAAAGCGCCCTAAGGCGGCGTAGGCGCATAAAAAAGCCGGGAACGAATTCCCGGCCTTTGGGTCTGTCGGATGGTTTTGTGTCTGTCGGTGTATCTTTTTTTAGGGGAAGGCGCTACATGCCCGGGTTCTCGGGAGCGGGCCTTGCGGTTCCGGTCTTTTCCCCGGATCCCATTGCAGGCAAGAATCCTGTTTCCCCGTGGCGGAACCGGCGGGCGGTTGGTCGGATATTCATCAGCGCTGGCAGCGGTGCACCGTCTTTTTGCTTTGCTCAATGGATCCACCAGCCGTCGGAAAAGACGCGGGCGATTCCGGCAAAGGCAAAGAACAGGAGCAGCAGGGCCGCCAGCCATTGCAGGGGCTCCGAATGAGGGAGGGCAGTCCGGAAATGCCGGGCCAGGATTTTAAATTGGCGCACGATTCAGCGTATTAAGGCACAAAGAACGAAACCGAATGTGAAGCGGATGTGAACGGCAGATGAACCTTGTGTGAAGAAGCGCTTTGTTTTTCCTCCGCTCCCCGGGACAAAGGGCACCTGCCGGTACCCGGTAATTCCTGTGCGCACCGGAAAGGGGACGTACATTAACGGCTGTTCCGCAGGAGGATATGAATGAGTACGGTACTCAGGATCCTGTGTTTCAGGCGGTGGAGTTTGGTTTTCATAAAGGGATTTCGGCCAAGAACGCCCCTTTTCCGCAGGTTTGCAATCCTTTTCCATTACCAAATTGTGAAATGGCGGAGTGCCAAGCCTCCGCAGCCTTCGGGCAGCAAGGCGCCGGGTTCCGGGCAGGGGGGCGCGGCCGATAACCCACTACCGGTACCGGGAGCGCAGGGAGGGAACCCTGCGGAGGATTCATCAGGGGGCGGTGATGTGGATCTCTTTCAGCGAGGAAAGCAGGTCCAGTGCCTCCCGTTCATTTTTGATCAGCGGTGACTTTTGGAGGGTCCAGTTGCTCCGGTACCCGGTCAGCACCAGGGTGGGGCCGACCCGTTCCAGGATCTCGGGGTCGATGAAGTGCAGGTGCAATTGCCCGCTATGGCTTCGGATCACAGAGGCGGAGCGTTCTTTTCCTTCCCAATAGAAATGAAGTAAAGCCATATGAATCAGTTTTTACTGCCCGGCGGCGCGGGCAGATGGAAGGGCCAAACTAGCCCTATTTTCCGAACCCTGCACCGGTCGCGAAAAATTTAATATTGCCTGCCGGGAAGAGGGGTGCCGGCCAGGAAACACAAGGGCTCCCGGGACGCCGTGAAGGAGGGAATGCCCATCTTCCGCTTTACCTCCCCCCTGTTGCAAAAAGAAGGTAAAGGCATACGGATGGGGATCAGTGATGAATGATGGATCGAATGTAAAAAGCCTGCTGACAAACTGGGTCATTATGGGAAAAGGAACTTTTGCGGCAGCCGTCTTTCTTCCTCCCGGTTCTGTGCCTGTGTTTTCCGGTAGCTGGATAGCCTGGCTCCCGTAAGGACCCTGC
This sequence comes from Chitinophagaceae bacterium, assembly GCA_036263755.1. Taxonomy (GTDB): domain Bacteria; phylum Bacteroidota; class Bacteroidia; order Chitinophagales; family Chitinophagaceae; genus Flavisolibacter. The sequence continues at coordinate 6,865 of DATAGL010000269.1, forward strand.
CCCTTTCTGCGCATCTGTTCATGCAAATGCAGGTCGTGGAAAGGGAACGACACATCCTGGAATCAGTGGGAAAGGCTGCGCCGGTTTTGAAAAAAAAGAAAAGAAAAACGCTGACCAACCTTGTTGCTGAAAAAGCGGCTGTCCTTTTTATCGTTTTCTACCGGCATCCTTTTTCCGGGTTTTTGGAATGCCTGTAATCATGGCCGCTGGTACCCGGAAGGCATGATAGGAATGCTGTTTATGGTATTGCCTTTCCTGTCCTTGATAAAGAGCAGGCGGGAACAGCAATGAAGAGGAACAGGCGCTCCTATTCCGTTTTATACCAACCTGGCGCAACCCGTACATCGTGCTCAAAGAAAGGATCTGCTGTACTGTTGGGCAGCCGGCAGCAGTCCCGGTAAAGGATATGCGCATTCTTCATCATTTGGTAACAGGGGCAACGGCGCATATGCATACGGCGCAGCGTAGCTTTGCGGTACTCTTATTTAAACAAAACTCCTAAAGCTCTGCCTTGCCCTCGGGACCGCGGGGCTTTTTTTATGCCCGGCGCCGGTCTCCTTTTTCTTTCTACGCTAATAAGGATGCCT
>DATAGL010000270.1:0-8435 GCA_036263755.1 Chitinophagaceae bacterium
GTGTTTATAGACACCTCTATTCGTTTTTACATTCCATTCGGCGCCGGCACAAAAAAGGGCCGCGTACATGGTTTTACGGGTCGATTGCCGCGCATTACACCCGTTACGATGAGCTTCTCCCGATCGGAGCTGAAAAAAATCAATAGAATGGGGAAAGCAGAAGAATCTTTGTGGGAAGACGGGTTACTGGACAGTGCTGTCCGCATATCACAGCAAGAAATATGGAATGCTTTTTCGTCACCGCGCTGGCCCATACACCCGATCGAGGACCGGTACGGAACAAAATATTACTACTATTTTTCGAAGCCTGTAATCATTCGGAATGGTGCCCTCGCCATTTTCCGATTAATGGAAATGGAACATCCGTCAGCAGGATACAGCTTCTATTTCGTTTATGAGAAGGAGCAGGGTGCGTGGGTACAACGTATGTGGGTTCTTGGAGGCGCTTTTTAGTGCCACCTGATATCGCCGGATCCACCCGGCAACAACTAAAATGTTCCTTGCCATCAGGCTGTCTGGCGTTTCACTGATTTGTGCAGGTAGGCATTGGGGTCGTGTTCCAATGCTCCTTCCGGCAGCCATTGCCACCAGACCCCCAGGTCTTTTTTGATGATATTGAGGTAAAAAGGAGGAAGTTCGCGGGTTTCGCCTTCAAAGTAGGCCCGGAACGCACGGTCTTCCACGAGGTGCTTCCGTACCTGGCGGTAAAAGCGCAGACGGCCCCAACCCTCCGAAGAAACGGCCCGCATCACATTCATCAGCCGGGTCGTCCGGGTTTTGGAGGCGGCAAAGCGCCGGTAGATCGCCTTCGGCGAGAAGGTATAGGCCGTCAGGTCGATTACCTTATCATAAAAGTCCACCCATTCGTAGTTGCGCGGCTTGATGTTCATGGCCAGGTGGTTGTTCAGGAAATGGAAAGGGAAGGGCAGTACCCGGTTCTCGCGCTGGTATTCAAGGTTCAGCGGGGCGGCTTCGCCAAAGGCGCTGAGGAGCGAATAGCCCGGGAAGGCGGCTGGGGTTTTGTCCACGAATTGCTTGGTCAGCTCAAACGGCTCGGCACCGGCGTCCCCGTCCATGCCCAGTACAAAATTCGTTTGTACATAGGGTACATATCCGAACATCATGTTGACGTGCGCCGAGATCTTTTCCACCTTTTCATTGCCGGCCACTTTCGACGTCCGGGACTTGTTCCCCAGGTCGTACCAGGATTCCACGCCGGGCAGCAGGGCATCAAAGCCGTTGCGCTCCATTACCTGCAGGTGGTCTTCCGTCAGGATGGACAGGCTGCTTTCCGCGATGAACTGAAAGCTTTTTGGTGGTGCGGCCGATGCAATGGCTTCCATGTTCTCCTGGAAGCGTACCCCGAAGTTCGGGTCGTGCCAGCCGACCAGCGGCCGTTTATACTTGGTGAGCAGGAACCGCAGGTCTTCCCGGATCACGTTATAGTCCATCGGCTGATAAGGCACGGTGGAGTCGATACAGAAGGAACAGGTATAGGGACACCCGATGCTGCCGATCATGGGCACCATCTTCAGGTAGGGCGACTTCTTCAGCGTAGGCTCTATGTATTTCCACCGTTCTGCCACCCCGGGCAGCTGGGATGGCTGCCGGTGCTCGGAGATATGGATGCCCTGGGGGCGCTGCGGCCCGTGATTGGCCAGCAGGTTGGTGATGGTGGACCGGTGGGTGAAGCCTAGTACATAATCGAAATACTGCAGCGCATCGTCGGGATAGCAGCGGGCGTGCGGACCACCAAGGATCGTTACCGCGCCCTTCTTCCGGAAGTAGTTGCTGAGGGCATACGCCAGCAGCGCTGCCTGGGTGAAGGAGCAGATAAAAAGGATATCCACTTCCTCAGGCACTTCCTTTTCCAGGTTTTCGCGGCCGGTGTAGCAGATCAGGCGGACTTCATGGCCTTCCTGTTCGCACCAGGTAGCTACTACCTGGGGCATGATGCTGCACAGGTTGGCATACATGACCTGCGCCCAATAGGTGTTGGTGGGACCTTTGCTCACCAGGTCAATGATCCCCACTTTTAGTTTCTTCATTCCGGGAAGGTTTTTACTTGGTTTCAGTACGTTATGAAAAAAAGGTTATGCCAGTTTTCTTTTGCTGTCGGTACTAAGACACAAGGAATTTAATCAATTAACAGGAAGGAGAAAAAACTAGTTTCGTAAATCCGCTTTCCGGGGACCATCCGTACGCAAAGCCCATCCCCCGTGCACGGGCAGAAAGGGCGGCTATTTCAGTCGTCATGGCAAGCTGCAGGGCAGGCTTCCGATGGGCAGCCGGCGAGCAAAACCCCAAACGTCCCGTGTAGCGGACATACACAATATTCGTTGCCAGCTGCAGTTATTTAGGTAATATTATCGGCAAGATGGATTTTGAAAATACCGGAAGCAGCCGTTCCGCCTCTCCTGCTGCAACAAGCAGGTGGACCCGGGTATTATTGGTGATCTATCTGGTTGTACTGAACTGGATTTTGGTGTTTAAGCTGGGAACGCGGTTTTCCTATTCGGGAACCCGCAGCGTGAATTTCATTCCGTTCAGTAGGCTTTTGGTCCTGAATGGCAGACCGGATGCAGGGGAACTCATTCTGAATGTATTGGTTTTTGTACCGCTGGGTATTTATGCCGGGATCCTGTTTCCAAAATGGGGCTTTGGAAAGAAGCTTTTTTTCTTTTTCCTGGTTAGCTTGGGGGTAGAATGCCTTCAGTTCTTTCTGGCTGTAGGCGCTTCCGATATTACCGATATCCTTACCAATACTTCGGGCGGCGTAACCGGGTTATTGGTCTATAAGGGGCTGGAAAAGACCTTCCGGAACAGGGAGGCCGCACTACGGTTCATCAACGGGATGGCAGCGGTCGGAACGGTGGCCATCATAGTGTTCCTGGTGTTATTGAAAATGAACCTGCTGCCTATCCGGTATCAATAATACCGGGGCTTTTGCTTTATGCCGGTGGAATACAAAGGACATGAAACAAGCTCAGGCCGGCAGCTCCTCAAAAAGCGCACGAAAGAAACAGGAGGGAGTCAACATAAATCAACGGGTATACAGGCTATTTTATGAAAGAGGACGTACAAATTTTTCACCCGGAAAGTCCTGAAGGCTGGAGGAAATGGCTGGAGCAGCACCATCTTACCGAGCAATCGGTCTGGCTCGTTTGTCATACGAAGAAGTCGGGCAAAAAAACCATCAGCTGGTCGGAATCGGTGGATGTGGCCCTTTGCTTTGGCTGGATCGACAGCAAAAAAATAAAGATCGATGAAGAAACTTCCTACCAGTTCTTCAGCAGGCGGAAACCGAAAAGCACCTGGTCCAGAATCAACAAGGAAAAGGTAGCGAAGCTTATCGGCGAGGGTCTGATGACAAAAGCAGGTCTGGAAGCGGTCGAAATCGCCAAGGAAAACGGTTCCTGGACCGTGCTCGATCCGGTGGAGGAACTGGTCATCCCGGAAGACCTGGAAGAAGCTTTTCGGTCCAGGCAAGGGTCAAAGCAATATTTTATGAGCCTGAGCAAATCGGCGCGGAAAATCCTGCTGCAATGGCTGGTGCTGGCAAAAAAGCCTGAAACCCGGAAAAAGCGCGTGGATGAATTGGCGGAGGAGGCATCGCAGGGAAGAAAGCCGAAGCCATTTCAATGATACAGGGGCTACCGTCCAATTTACCCGAATCGCGGCGGATACCGGGATTTTGTCGGGAGATTCAGTCAAGAGCGGGCCGCGGATCTGACCATCTCGGCCGCTTAAAGATTGGGTGCGCTGACTGCAACTTTAAGAAAGCTTCCCGGCCGGTCTATTTCAAACACCTATTCTTTCAGGAATGACGCCTCTTTACCTTGCTGCCATCACTTTCTTTTCCGGACTGGTCCTGAGTACAGCAGTGGTTATTGCCACTACGCTTTACCATAGGAAGAAGGGACTGCATTCATTCCTCCTCGAGCAGGAGGGGCCCGTTTTACTCGTCCGGAACAACCGGCTCACGGTGAAATGCAACGCCGTTTCCCGGTTCTTTCTTTATTCCCTTTTTACCTTCTTCATTGCTTCCGCTGATGACATGCGGAAAGCCTGCATCGCTTTAGCCCTCATTTATGCCATCTGCTTTATTGTAGTGGTCCTGGAATTTTATACCCAAGCGTCTTACAAAGCCATCCTCAACAGAAGCCGGAACAGCATCCGGCTGGGAAAGAATGAATACCCTTTGGCCGACTGGAGCTTACACATCCGGAAGAAAAAATACCGTATCAGTGAGGAGGATGATGGTTATGGCCTGTTCCTCCAAAACAGGAAAGGCCAGACCCGGCTCCTGTACGGCTATTCCATTTTGCAGGATATAGAGGCTTTAAAAAACGAGTTGGAAGCAAATACCATGACTACTGAAAAAGAATGGCAGGCAGATGCATACAACAGGTTCCCGGCCGTTCCGGCAACCGATCCAAACCGACCCGGCCCTGTTTCATGAACTGCCCGCCGGAACGCTGTCCACTCATAAGACCACAGGACTATCCTGAAGAATAAAAATCCCTACGTACATCGTACATCGTAAACCGTACATCGTACATCCTTTCCCCTTCACGAGCTCACCCTTGCTTCTGCCTGTTTCCGCTGCATATACGCACTGGGCGTCATACCAAACTGCTTGTGGAAATTGCGGGCGAAGTTGCTTTGGGAGCTGAAGCCGGTCAGGTCGGACACTTCGTTGATGCGGTACTGTCCGCCGGCCAGGAGTTCGGCGGCTTTTTTGAGGCGCACGATATTGATCAGTTCAATCGGTGTCAGATGCGAGATCGATTTGATCTTGCGGTACAGGGTGATGCGGCTCATGTTCAGGATGCGGGCCAGCTTTTCCACGTCGAGGTTGATGTCGCCGATGTTGCGGTAGATCGTTTCGTTCAGCTGCTCCAGGAAGCGCTCGTCCGACCTGGTATGCGCAATGCTTTTGATGTGCACGAGGGGCGAGGCGGCGAAGTATTCGCGCACCGTGTGCCGGTTGTGCAGCAGGCTGGCGATCTGCGCCATGAGGTATTCTTTCGAAAACGGTTTCTCGATGTATACGTCGGCACCCAGCTCCAGGCCCTGTACCTTAGCCTGGATCGTATTCTTGGCCGTGAGCAGGATCACCGGTATGTGCCCGTACTCGAAGCTGTGCTTGATCTTGGCGCAGAACTCGAATCCGTCCATGCCGGGCATCATCACATCGCTGACCACCAGCTGCACCGCCTCCTGCTCCAGTACGGTCCAGGCCTGCTCCGCACACCCGGCTTTCCGGATCTCGTATTTCTGTTTCAGGATGCGTTCCAGAAAGTTCAGGATGTCTTCTTCATCGTCTACCAGCAAAACAACAGGGTTCATATGGTTGGTTTTTTACCAGAGTTTTAAAATGTGTAAGGCCCCGGACTTTTTTTTCCGGATGGCTGTTGCCTGACGGTTCAGCGGCAGGGTCAGCACGAACGTATTGCGGTTCTTATCGCCGGGTTCCAGGTACAGTTTACCTTCGTGCAGTTCCGCCAGCGAACGGGCGAGGGCGAGCCCGATGCCCGTGCCCTTCTGGTGGGCGGTGGCCGGCAGCCGGAAGAACGGCTCAAAGATCCGTTCGCTCATGGCAGCCGGGATCACGTAGCCGTCGTTGTGCACCCGCAGTTCAAGTGCCGGCGCTTCCCCCGTCCGCTGCAGGAGTTCCACCCGTACTTCGTGCTCGGCATACTTAACGGCATTGCTCAGCAGGTTGGAACAGATCTTCTGCAGCGCCTCCGCATCGGCCGGCAGCAGGCATTCCCGGAAGTGGGTCTCCATGCTGTAGTCCAGTCCTTTTTTCCGGGCGGCCGGCCGGAAAGTGAGGAAGGCCTCCTGCACCAGGGCCAGGGCATCCACGCGGGTGAATTCAAGCGCAAAGCCCTTGGTCTCGGTCTGCCGGAAATCGAGGATCTGGTTGATCAGCTTCAGCAGGCGGTCCGTGTTCCGCTCCATGTCCCTTACATCGTCACGGATCTGGGGCAGTTCCGGTACTACCTCCGAAAGATTTTCCACCGGTCCCTTGATCAGGGTGAGAGGGGTGCGGATCTCGTGCGCCACCTTGGTGAAGAAATCGATCTTCGCCTCATAAATCTCTTTTTCCTTTTTGGCCTCCTGCCGTTCATGGTAAATGCGGCCCATATAATAAAGGACCAGGGCAGCTATGGTTGCATACAGCACATAGGCCCAGGACGTGGCCCAGAAGGGCGGCCGGATGGTAATGGCCAGCGTCCGTTCGGGGCTCCACTGTCCGTTGACGGCGGCCTTAAGGCGAAAGGTATAGGTGCCCGGCGCCAGGTCGGTGAAGTACACCCGCCGGTTGGATTTGATGTGCGTCCAGCCCGCGTCGATGCCCTCCATGCGGTACTGGTACTCGGTGATCTGCGGGGCCGTAAAGGAGATGGCTGCAAAATCAATGCTGAACGAAGACTGGTCGTGCGCCAGGGAAAGGGCATTGGTATGGAGCAGCGACCGGGTCAGGGCGTCTCCTTTGCGGTTGATGACGAGTTCGCGGTTGTTTACCTGGAAGCCGGTGATGTATACGGGCGGCACATAAGCATTGCTCCGGAACTCACCCGGGTTGAAGGAGATCATTCCTTTGACACTGCCGAAATACAGGCGCCCGTCTGCATCCTTGAATCCGGAGTTGTAATTAAACTGGTCGTTGAGCAGGCCATTGGCCGTAGTGAACACCTTGAGTCCGCCGGTGGCGCGGTTGAGGCAGACCAGTCCCTTCGAAGTGGTGACCCAGATTTTATGACCGTCGTCTTCCAGGGCTTTGAATACGAAATCGCTGGGCATGCCTTCCCGCGTGGTATAACGTTGTAGCGTTTTGGTCAAAGGATCGTAGCGGTGCAGTCCTTTGCCCTCGGTGCAGATCCAGATATGTCCGCGGCTGTCTTCCATCAGGGCGTTCACGTTGTAGATCAGGATGGAGCTTCGGTTGGCCGGGTCCTGGTACAGGCTGCCGGTATCGCCGGTGGCCGGGTTATAGTATTGAACGCCCCGGTCGGAAGTGCCGGCCCAGATAGTACCGTCGGCCGCTTCCAGGATGGAGTAGGTATACCGGCTGAGGTGGGGGATGGGGGTGAAATTCTCCCGGCTGCGGTTATAATAGTAGCAGCCTTCTGCGGTGGCAATGAGGATCCGGCCGTTCCGGGTCTGGGCGAAGTCGAAAATGAAATTGCTCTTCAGGTCCGTGCTGTCCGGCCCGGCCTTATAATAGCGGACGACCTTGCGTGTGCGCAGGTCCATCACGTTCAGGCCGTGCTCGAAGGTGCCGATCCACAGCTCGTTGCCGAAGGCCGCCAGCCCGTGGATGTTGGAGTAGGAGATGCTGCCCCTTTTGCCGTCGGGCATGTAATGGCTGTACTGCCCGGTGCCTTGCTCGAGGCAGCTGATGCCGCCGTCCTCAGTGCCGGCCCAGAGGTTGCCGTAACGGTCGCGGCAAATAACGCGCACGGCGTTGCCGCTGAGCGCCTGCCGCGTATGGTCGGGAAAGTATTTCTGGAACACCTGGTACGGGCGCGGGTAGTAATTCACGCCCCCGAAGAAAGTGCCGGCCCAGAGCCCGCCTTCCCTGTCCTTGCAAAGGGAGTATACGGCATTGTCGGAAATGGAGTAGGGGTCGGTGTATTTTTTCTTCAGGTTCACATAGGTATCCTTCGAAAGGTTATAAATGAACAGGCCCGATTCGGTGGCCAGCACGTATTCACTTCCTTCGTAGTGTATGATGTCGCGCACGAAAATGTCGGTCCGGTCGGGATTGTGCGTCAGCAGGTCGCGGTATTTGCCCGTAGCGATGTCGAAGCGTTTGAGGCCCTGGCAGGAAGTGCCCACCAGGATGCGGTTGTCGGCCGTGCAGTAGATGACGTCGATGTGGCGGGAGCGGACCGGCGCGGAGTGGGCGAATACGTTAAAGGTGGTAAAGGTATCGCCCGTTTCGGTGAACCGGTACAGCAGCCCGGAGTTGGAAGCGGCCCAGACGGTTCCGTCCGGTGCAGTGGCCACATAGGTGGCCGAAAGACTGTAATCGTTTTCCAACAGGCGGCCGGAGGCCAGGTCGAAGCGCTGAAGGCCGTTGCCCACGAACCAGAGCCGTCCCTTCTTGTCTTCGGTGATCGTGCGGATGTATTGCGTTTCCGTTCCGGTGATCCGCTCGAAGGTTTCCTGCCGCTCATCGTAGCGGTGCAGGCCGTTGTCGGTGCCCACCCACAAAACGCCCCGGCTGTCGATGAACAGCGCGCTGATCAGGCCGCTGCTGATGCTGCCTTCCGTTTCGGGATCGTGCCGGAATACCTTGAAGGAGATGCCGTCGAAGCGGTTGAGGCCATCTTTTGTGCCCAGCCACAGGAAGCCGTGACGGTCCTGCAGCACGCAGCGGATGGTGTTGTGGGAAAGACCGTTCTCCACCTGGTACCTGC
>DATAGL010000271.1:0-4424 GCA_036263755.1 Chitinophagaceae bacterium
CACCAAGAATGGCAGGGACCGGCGGCTTTTCGTTTCCCGGCTGGAGCATGTGGGCATTTCCCTTACTTGCAGGGAAGAGTCGTGTGGTTTCACCGCTACCGGATCCGGGCACACTGCTTTGGAACGGTTGTTAAAAATGCATAGATTTAAAGTAATTCCTTATGGCCATTCAACCGGTACACAACCCTTCTTTTGCTTTTGAGGTGCTGGATCAATTGCCCGATGCGATCATATGGGTGTACCCGATACGCAACAGCAACGGGTCCGTGGAAGACTTTGAAGTCCGTTATTCCAATAAGGCGGCTGATGAAGGCGTCAACCACCCTGAAGGGTCACTTACCGGACTTCTGATGCTGAAAGACGGGGTGCCTTCCCGGGAGAGCGCTGCCGGGAATTTTGCCCACTTTCTGGGCGTATTCCAAACCGGTGAGGTACAGGAATTCACCTTCTTCGCCCATCACGGCAACCGCCAGTTTGAAACCATCCGCAGGCCGTTCCATGGCGGGGTCCTGAGCACTACGCGCGACCGCAAGGCCCAGCGGGAAGCCGAACACAAGGAACTGGTGACGCGTAGAACCCTGCAGTCGATCGTAGACAGTTCCCCCAACGGAATTGTTGTGTACGATGCTCTTCGCGATGAAAGCGGCCGGATCACCGATTTCCGGGTGCGGCACTACAACCGGCAGATCAACGAGCTGACGGGATTCACTGCCGAGGAAAGGGTATCCCTTTCTTTTTCCGAGGTCCTTGAAAAGCTGCAGTCGGCGGACCAGTTTCCCCGGTACGTGGAAGTGGTGGAAACCGGCGAGGCCCTGCAGCGCGAACAATACATTAGCAAAACCGGCAAGTGGCTCTCCAGCTCTATTGTCAAACTGGAAGATGGCTTTCTTGCCCTGCTCTCCGACATTACCGAGCTGAAGCACTCCCAGCAGACCCTGCAGGACCAATCCGAATTTTCCAACAGCATCCTGGAAGCTTCTCAAAACGGCATCTATGTATTGGAGGCCATCCGGGGAGAAGAGGGGCAGCTGACCGATTTTATCTTTCTGACGGGCAACCAGCAGTTCGGCAAACTGACCGGCAAGCCGGTGGAAGACTATATCGGCCGGCGTTTTCTCGACCTGTTCCCGACTACTTCGGAAGGCTTATTCCGGCAATTCAGGCAGGTGCTGGAAACCGGTATCACCCATCATATCGAGAACTATCATGCCGTTGCGTTTAACCGGTGGTACAACAGCACAATCGCGCGGCTGGGTGAAAGCAGGCTGGTGATCACCTTCCAGGAGGTCACCAAACAGCGGGAAGCCGCCATGCATATAGAGCAGCAGAAGGCCCTGCTCGACAACATCCTGAAACATTCCTCCAACGGTATTACGGTAGGAGCCATGATCCGCGATGAAGAAGGCCGTATCATAGACATCCGGACCGTCATCGCTAATGAAGCTGCTGTCCGGTTCACGGGCATCCCGCATGACCGGTACATCGCCCATACAGCTGCCGAGCTGGATCCCGGTTTTGTACACTCTGAGTATTTCCGGCAGTGTATCCGTTGTATGGAGACCGGCGAGCCGTTCCTCAGCCAATATTTTCTTGAAGGGATCCAACGGTGGATGGAGGTATCCGTTTCCCGGATGGATGAAGAACAGCAGATTTACATCTTTACCGATGTGACCTCGGTAAAGGAAGCGCAACTGGCGATTGAGCGGTCGGCCACCCAGCTGCAGGCCATTATCAACCGGACCCAGTCGGGCATCTTTACTCTGGCACCCGTAAAGGACGACCAGGGTACGCTCACTGACTTCCGGTTCGTGCTTGCCAACCGGACGTTGGCCCATTACGTTCGTCAGGAACCTGAAGCGCTTTCGGGAGAGCTGGGCAGCAGGTGGTTCTCCGGCTATAAGTCCAACGGCCTGTTCGACCTGTTCTGCGCAACCTTTGAGACAGGAAAGGTAAACCGGTTTGATTTCCACTACAATGATAACGGCATCGATGCCTGGATTGACATGATGTGTACCCGGTTTGAAGACGAACTGCTGGTGACCTTCACCGATTATACTTCCGTAAAAAAACTCCAGCTGGAACTGCAGCAGCTGGTGGAAGAGCTGAAGCGGTCGAACCAGAACCTGGAGGAATTTGCCTATGCGGCCTCCCATGACCTGCAGGAACCGCTTCGCAAGATCAGCACCTTTTCCGGGCGCCTGAGGAGCGAACTTGCCGAACACCTCAACAGTGCCCAGGAGCAGATGTTCGAGCGGATGAAATCCGCCACCGACCGCATGCGCACGCTGATCGAAGACCTGCTGGCTTATTCCCAGGTAAGCACCCGGCAGGATACATCTGCGCCCGTTCAGCTCTCGGTGGTGGTGGATCAGGTGTTGCAGGACCTGGAAACGGTGATTGCAGAAAGCGGCGCCGTGATCCGGCGTGACGCCCTGCCCGAAATACAGGGTGACGAGCGGCAACTCCGCCAGATGTTCCAGAACCTGATCGGCAATGCCCTGAAATACCGCAAGCCGGATAGGCGCCCGGAAGTAACGATTCGTTGCCGCAAGCTGGATAGCGGTCACCCCCTCCTGGAAACACAATTCACGGAAGCGGCAGGCAATTTTTACCTAATCGAAGTGGCGGACAACGGGATCGGCTTTGAGCAGGAAAACGCTTCCAAAATCTTCCAGGTATTCCAGCGCCTGCATGGGATGGCGGAATACGCAGGCACCGGCGTAGGACTGGCTATCGTGCAGCGCGTGGTCTCGAACCACAGGGGCTGGATCACGGCCGAAGGCGAGCCGGGTGTTGGCGCTACCTTCCGCGTGCTGCTGCCCAAATAAAAACCGGCGTACAGCAAGCTGATTCTTTCTATCGGCGACTGATGTTCCGGAAGGGCCTATTTTATTATGAGTGCCGTCGCCCGGGTTCATTTCAGTATTCCGGTTAATGGCGGCCGTTTTTCTGTTTGATTTTCTGTACGCAAATGCGTACTGCACAACGATACGCGATTTGTCCTCCGCTTCTATACATAAGTTGGTTTGGAAGCAAAGGCTGCCCCCGCTACTTCCTTTACTTTGATCTGATGAAGGGGAGGTCAACGAAAGTGCCTGAAAGAAAAAAAGAAATGGCGAATCCAATGGAACCAGCATTAAAATCCTCTTTGTGCTTGCTGGTCTTGCTTACATGTTCCATGCTTTCACATGGTTTTACACAAGGTGTATTAAGAGATCGCTGGTATGTAGAATCAAGGGCCGGCAATCGCATTAAGAATCTGGCTATGCAAATTTATTTGTGGGGGTTTGTCCCCTCCGGAAATACTGCCTTTTCAGTACTTCCGTTGCTTCCCTTCATTTAGACTTTGCCATAAGCCGCGGTGCTGTTGAGTTCCGTAAAAAGTCAAACAGCTATAAGGGGTGATTGATTTTGCTGTTCAACGGACGCAGCTGTGCAAATCGATATGCCAAGAAACCTCAAATGCTGGTTGATAGAACTGCCTGAGGCAGGGAAAACACGCGCTCCCTTTTCAAATCAGGGAAAATTCCAATCGGGAGGGAGCAAAGTTTTTCCATCCATTTTATTATGACAGATTACTATCAGATCTTATATTCGTGGCTTTCCAGCCGAACTAATCCCTTATGAGACATATTATTATCAATTTCGTCCTTATCGCAATTCTAGCGGTCTCCTGTAAAAAAGATCCGGTAGATACTCCGGAAGTGCCGCAGCCTCAACTTGTAATTCCAGCCAGAGTACAGGCCTTAATTGGTAAGACCTGGCAGTTACAGGAAGTAAATGACCTGTCCGGTTGTACGAACACCCACTATGTGCGCGGCGGCAGCAGCAACACCGGTGCCAATTATGACCTGGTACGGTTTACGTTTAAGGCTGACAGCACGGGTACCCATACAGACACGCAAGGCAACACTTACCCCATTACCTGGAAATATGTAGCCAGCGACTCGCAAAGAATAACGATCAATGTCGTTGCGGCAACACCGGTTACTTACCAGTGGAATTTAGTGGAGGTATTATTAGGGAACAGGCTCATTGAAACAACCGCCATCAATTCCGGTTCAGGACATACACTCGTTTCTGCCACATTTGTTCCCACTACTGATATAACTGCAAACCCTCCTGCCCTTACCCGTACACAAATGCTGACGCAGCAGCAGTGGAGGGTCCATGAGGTATATAGCAATTCTTCGTGCGTCAATACCCATTATTTATTAAATGGAGCAGGGAATACAGGCGCTAATTATGGCGCGCTGCGGTTTAAGTTCAATGCGGATGGTACGGGCACCCACACAGATACAGAGGGGCGTAACTTTACCATTTCCTGGGCGTTTACCTCTGCAGATGAAAGGAATATAAGGATTACCATCAATGCTGCTAACCCAGTAGTATACGACTGGAACCAGGTTGAACTATTGCCGGGA
>DATAGL010000272.1:0-4606 GCA_036263755.1 Chitinophagaceae bacterium
TGATTTTTTTTGTCTATGATTTTCATAAAATTTTGAAATTATGAAAACATTAGAAGATTACTCCCTTTATTATCACCAAAACTGTCCTTTATGCAGTGCGTACACTGCCGGATTTGTAAAAGTCGGGATGCTCGAGTCAAGCGGCCGTTCCAGTTACCAGCAGATGGATGCAGCGGCAGGAGTACTGATCGACCAGCCGCGCTCGGTGAAGGAAATAGTGCTGTTGAACCATAAAACAAAGGAAGTGTATTATGGGGTGGATAGCCTGGTCCGGATCATTGGCCATTCCTTTCCCTTGCTGCATTGTCTGTACCGGGTCACGATCCTGCGCTGGCTCGCCCTAAAATCGTACCGGCTGGTATCCTTCAACCGCAAAGTGGTCATGCCGGAAGCAGCGGAGGAAGGCCGGTTTCAGCCGGGATTTCATGCCGGCTACCGCTTGGCCTACATGCTGGTGGCCTTGTTCGTCACTGCTTTTGTACTACACCTGTACGGCCGCTTGCTGCAAAACTTTATTCCTTCCGGTTCCTACCTGCGGGAAATCCTTTTTTGCGGCGGTCAGTTCCTGTGGCAGGGCGTTCTGCTCCGGAAGCAAACTACCCGGACACGCTGGACTTACCTGGGAAACATGATCACGGTATCATTGATGGGGGCATTACTGTTACTACCGGTGCTGGGGGCCAACATCCTGTTTCCCTGGCAAATGCTGGACATCCTTGTTGCCGTTTATTTCGGTATGGTGGTAGGGGTGATGTTGCTGGAACATAAGCGTCGTATACGGATCCTCGGGTTGCCGGCCTGGCTTACGTTCAGCTGGCTGTTGTACCGCATTTTCCTGTTGTTTTTCATCTTTTAAAAGCTGTTATGATCAATAAGATTGTTCTAGCGGGCGGTTCGGGACATATCGGCCGGATACTGACCGGTTATTTTAAGGGCAAATGTGCGGACCTGGTCATTTTAACCCGGGGAACGAATAAAGGCCTGGGATTTGGACGCCAGGTACACTGGGAAGGCGACCGGAGCGGATACTGGGAAAGGGAACTGATCGGATGTGACCTGCTCGTGAACCTCTCCGGGAAAAACGTGAATTGCCGCTATACCGCCGGAAATCGTAATGAAATCCTTCAATCACGGCTAAAACCAACAGCAGTGCTGGGCGCCGCTGTGCGCAAAATGGATATCCCGCCCAAAGTATGGATCAACCTTACTTCCGCCACCATTTTCCGCCATGCGGAAGACAGGCCGCAGGATGAAGCAACCGGTGAAATCGGCTCCGGATTTTCCGTGGATGTCTGCACAGCCTGGGAAGGAACTTTTTTAAACCAGGCTACGCCCGGAACACGTAAGGTGGTTTTGCGTACCGGAATGGTATTGGGGCGTGGTGGTAGCGTACTGCCCCGGCTGCTCCGCCTGTGTCAGGCTGGTATTGGCGGCCACCAAGGTAGCGGCCGGCAGTATATTTCCTGGATTCACGAAACCGACCTGTCGCGAATTGTGGAATGGGCCTATGTCCATGCACCTGACGGAGCCATCTGGAATGCAGTCGCGCCCGAACCGGTAAGGAATAATTTGTTCATGAAGCAGTTACGCACGATCTGCGGAATTCCTTTTGGGCTTTCCGCTCCAAAATGGCTGCTGGAAATCGGAGCCCTGCTGATCGGTACCGAAACAGAATTAGTCCTGAAAAGCCGGTGGGTAGTGCCCAAAGCCTTACTGGAGGCGGGTTTCCGGTTCCGGTACCCGGATTCGGAGGCTGCGTTACGACAGCTACTGGTAAAAGAAACAATCATAAATAGGACCGAGCACAGGACTGCATAGTGGAAAGGTTATGTTAAGTAGTTTGACTATGTGGCACAAATGAAAGGATGATTTAAAAGGGCACGGGCTGGAATGAGTGGTTTTGAAAGAAATGAGCAGTTTATATAAAATCAAGCACCTGCCTGTGAAACCCTGTTGATTCAGTGTTTGAAGTATTCCAATGTTAATAGATATTTTCTTTTTCTATTATTGGATTTCATCAGGAAGGATTAAATCATAGTTACCATCTTAGGATAGGCTGATTATTATTCAAACAGATCAATCCCGATTCTTTTATTAAAATCAATCTGCATTCCTTTATGGAGTTCGTCTGAATGGTCGGTAAACGACGGATAAGCTAAAAATACATTTCAGCTTATAATTTATATTATGTTAAACAGGCCGCACAGGGCTTTGCTTCTTTCCACCCTTCGGGTGTCTCATCGGAATTTATTCAGGAGGGTCAAATGATGCATTGGTACAAATAAAAAGCCCCGGCAGTACCGGGGCTCTCTTATATAATTGCTACTGATTAAAAGGTCTTCAGCTTATCCTGGTATTCTTTGGCTTTATCCAGCTGCTTTTTGCTTGTATAATAGTCAACCATAATGTTCGTCGCATAACGCAGGTTGGCTTTATCCGATCCGGATTTTTCAGCCTTGGCAGTAAGGCTGCTGATCACCTGCTCGGCATACGGCACCAGTTGATCATAAGTCTTTGCAACCTGGGCATTCAGGGCCTGCTTTTTCTTTACATCCTCCGGCTTCGTGCCGCGGATGGCCCGTGCCTGATCTTCCATTTTGTAGGTTTTTTCAGACAGATAGCGCAGCATCAGCAGGTTCGCTTCCGGTGTATTCTGGGCGCTCAGCGCTTTCTGAATCGCCGGCTCGATTTTCGGCTCGTAATTGCTGGCATCTGCAGGCTTGCTTTCGTTGGCATACACATAGTTAAACAGCTCCACTGCATAGTTGTACGCCAGGTAATATTTGCTGGGGTTGGCATTTACGAGCTCGTCATACTTGGCAAACAGCGCGGGTTTGTTTTCCTTCAGGGGACCAAGATCGGCTTCAATCCAGTATTCGTAATCCGGATACAGCTCCTTACCATAAGCCATGTACTTATCGCGGTTGGCCTGGTCTCCTTTTTTACTATAGTATTCCACCAGCAGCTGGTAGATTTCCTGGAAATCCTTACCCTGCATTTTTTTATCGGCAAGGCGCTGGTAGTACTGGATGGCTTCATCTTCCTTATTCGATTTGTTCGCCATAGCAGCGACATTAAGGATCAACGCGGTATCGATGGCCGGGAAAGAAAAGCCATTATACGAGAAGCCTTTGGCGGCAATGTATTCCTCTACTTCCAGTGCATTCTTGAACGAGGCATAAGCCTGGTCGAACTGCTGCTGGTTATAGTTGCTGATCGCTTTATTGTAGTGGGTTTCATACAACTGGAACAGGCGGGCATTCTGCTCGAGGGTGCCCATTTTGTTGCTGGGATCCAGTTCGTAGTATTTCCGGAATGCGGCATATGACTCATCCAGGTAATTCTTATCCGTTTTCGTGGAATCTTTAGACAGTTCAAACAAAACCTGCCCTTTGTAATACCAAAGATTAGGGTTGTTCTGGTGCTTTGCGTTGCCCAGCTCCTTGTTGATTTTTTCAATGGCTTCGTCGTACTTCTTCTTATTCATCTTCTCCTGAATATCATCCAGGTTCTGGGCCTGGACGGCTGAGAAAGAAGCGGCCAAAAATGCTGCGAAGATGATTTTGCGCATTTGTTCTTTTTTTTAGTGTTATGGGTTAAGATGTAACGGTGTCTTCTCCTTCAGATGGATTTGCCGCCGGATTGGTTGTATCGTCCTGCCCTTCCTCAGCGGCCAGTTCCTCGGTGGCCAGTGCTCCTGCTTCGTCCTGCACGTCGATCCGGGTTATGGCGGCGATCTCGTCGCCTTCATCGATACGGATGAGCTTGACGCCCTGTGTGGCACGTCCCAGCGCGCTGATATCGGCCACTTTCATCCGGATGGTAATACCGCTCTTGCAGGTAATGATCAGGTCTTCCGATTCGGCCACATCCAGCATGCCTACGAGCTTTCCGGTCTTTTCCGTCACTGAGATGGTCTTTACACCTTTACCGCCCCGGTTGGTGGTCCTGTATTCTTCCACAACCGTCCGTTTGCCGTAGCCTTTTTCGCTAACGACCAGTACGGTCCGTTCAGGCGTGGTAGGATTAACACAAATCATACCAACTACTTCATCATCGTTGTTGTCCACTTCGATACCACCGACACCGATGGCTCCGCGCCCCGTAGGACGTACTTTAGCTTCGGGGAAGCGGATGGCCCGCCCGGAGCCGATAGCCATCATGATTTCGCAGGCACCGTCCGTCAGCTTCGCTTCCAGCAACTGGTCGCCTTCCACGATCGTAATGGCATTCACGCCGGTAGTCCGCGGGCGGCTGAAATCCGCCAGCGCCGTTTTTTTGATCACCCCTTTTTTCGTACACAGCACGATATAATGCGAGTTGACGAAATCCACATCCTGCAGATCGGCAATATCAATGATCGCACGGACCTTGTCGTCCGGTGAAATCTGCAGCAGGTTCTGGATCGCCCGGCCCTTGCTGTTCTTCTCCCCTTCCGGGATCTCATAAACGTTCAGCCAGTAGCAACGGCCTTTCTCCGTGAAGAAAAGCATCGTGTGGTGCGTGGAGGCAACAAACAGGTGCTCGATGTAGTCCTCCTCTCGGGTACGTCCGCCGATGGCGCCGCGTCCGCCGCGCTTCTGCGAGCGGTACTCGGTGGCGGAGG
>DATAGL010000273.1:0-4244 GCA_036263755.1 Chitinophagaceae bacterium
TTGAGGGGGGTACGGCCAAATCTAGGTAACGGGAGCGGCTCACCGACACGTCGGTCCGGTTAATGGAAAGCGAGGTCCGCTCCTGCAGGATCTTTCCAAACCGGTCTGACAGGTGGCGGGCCGTGTCGCCCACCACCTGGCCGGAGAGCACGTTGCCGGCAATGTTCAGGATCACCTCAGCTCCATCGCGCCCGTAATCCTTTTTGAGCTGGGAAAAGTCCTGCACTCCCAACACGGTTGCCACCCGGTTGGAGCGGGCGGTGGCTACCACCGTATCAATGTGGTTGACAAAAAGGGTCGGGAACTCGTCAAAAATAAGACTGCATTTATGGCCTCCTTTGCGGTTTACCTGGCGCAGGATCCGGGCGACGTACAGGGAAAGCACTGCCCCGTAGATCTGCTGCCGCTCCGGGGTATTGCCCAGGCACACCACTTTAGGCGCAGCCGGGTCGTTGATCTGGAGGGAAAAATTATTACCCGACAGTACCCAGTAGAGCTGCGGGGAAACGAGGCGGGCCATCCCGATCTTGGCACTGGCCACCTGGCCTTCTAACTGCTCCATGGCGTCGTGCTGGTAGGCGGAGACAAAAGGGTTCACCAGCACTTCGATCTCCGGCTCGGTATTGAGCACCGGGAACAGCTCTTCGTACGGGGCCTGCATGAGCTCAATCGCGTGGGGCAGGGTGCAGAACCGGCCACCTTCAAATTTTCGTAAAAACCAAATGACGGCAGTAACAAAGTTGATGGGCGACTCTACAAAAAAATCGCCCTGCTTGGAGATCCACTCCCGGTTGAGGCCCAGAAGAATCGTGCGGGCCGATTCGGCGGCATCCGTAATATCCAGCAGTGTTGCCGGGTCCAGGGGGTTACAGCGGTCGCTGCGGCCCAGGTCATCAAACTGGATAAGGTGAAAGGAGGGCTTTACGGTGTATACTCCCTGGAACTCCTGGAGCCAGTGGTAGGCCTTGCGCGAGAGGTCATCATACTTAAAGTCGTAGAGCAGCAGGGCAAAGCCTTTCCCGAGGTGCTGGCGGAGGACCTGTTCGATCACAAAATAGGATTTACCCGAACCGGGGCTGCCCATCACCAGCACGCCGCGGAAAGGATTGATGATATTTACCCAGCTGCGGCGCCAGGCCCCTTTTAGGCGGTAGCGGGCGCGCAGGTTGACCGAGTACTCGTTTTGAAGCAACCGCTCTTCCTGGGGAAAGGTCTCGGCTTCCTCGTTGAAAATATCGCCGGAGAGGCGCACCCGAACCAGCCGGGTGAGCCGGGTGCCATAGGTCAGCACCCCGCCATAACCCAGGACCGTGGCCGCCATGTAGGCCAGGGCGCGGGCGGAAAGGGAATAGGGAACCTGGAGCACAAAAGCACTGCCCAGGTACAGGGTCCCGCTCAACAGGAGACCAGTGATTAAGCGCGGGGCACGGAGCCCTTCCGTTTTCCGGCCCTGTGCTCCCAACAGGGAGATGAGGAGCAGCCCGAGGGCTAATCCCTTGGTAGCAAAGGGGTGCGAGAAGAGGGCGCTCTCACTAAGGTTCCAGAGCAGGCGGTCGGTCAGGGGCCCCGTATACCCCCAAGCGAGAAACGCACCATAGCAGGCAAGGTAAAAATGCAGGCCCAGTAGGAGCAGGCTTCCTTTGCGGGTGAGGTCCACGATCTTGCGCAGGCCCTGTTCGTTTTCTCCGGTGACACTCATGATCCATTCTTTTTGAGGGTGATGCAGATTAAAGGGTGCGGCCCTTTCGGCGCTGGTAGCGTCTTAGAAG
The DNA here is from genome assembly GCA_036263755.1 of Chitinophagaceae bacterium. GTDB lineage: Bacteria > Bacteroidota > Bacteroidia > Chitinophagales > Chitinophagaceae > Flavisolibacter. The sequence goes on from DATAGL010000273.1 coordinate 1,770, forward strand.
GCCTTTCGGAGTGGGGCCCGATGCCCCATTTGGATGGGGATCTTTCAGGTGGAAAGCACGCCCCGTTACTGTCTGCTCTCTTCCCTTTTCGATATCAGGGCTCTGAGTATACCCTGCATGAGTACGTCCCTGTTTCAGGATGTTGCCCGATCCTTCCTTCAGTGCGGAAAGCGCTTTAAGGACAGCTGCCGCGCGCGGAGAAAAGGCTGCTGCTGCCCGGAGTGCACCGCTCGATATCACCACCCCGGTCCCATGGTCTACCACCGAAAAGGAAGGCTCTGTGCCCTTCCCGCCTGTAGAGGGCACTACTGTGAGGTTCATGTCGGCTGGAAGTGCGGCGCCGATTTCCAGGCTACCGGAGGCTGAGGGTAAGGACAACTCCAGTTTTTGGAGCAGTGCCTGTGCCATGGCCTTTTCCCTTGCTGCCCCCTCACGGAACTTTTGTTCCAGCTCTAACGCGGTAGGTGCACCGGGCAAGGCACGAGCAACTATGGGTGCACCCACCTTTTTGCCGCCGTCGTCCAAGATACGGTAGAGAAGACCTCCGGCGTGCTCTTTCGCTCCACCCGGTGCACTCCGCTCCGCATAAGCGTTATAGCACCGAAGAACCGCACCAAATGTCTCGAAGGAGCAAAAGGTGTAGTGTGCCGCCACATAGCTCACTACGAGGGCGAGGCTTTCCCGGGTGGGCGCTGCCCCGTAGCGCAAGGGCTCTGGCCGGATGGCTGGTGCGGGCAGGGAAGGTTTGCGGCCTTTTGCCCCAGGGAGTCCAAAGCGGTACTCTACTTCAGTGCGGGCTTTTTCAGAAGGGCCCCTGCCCAGGCCATGTGTTCCAATCCGGCTGCCATCGGACCGGATCAGGGTGCTGACAATGTGGAGGTGGGGGTGGCCCGCATCCCTGTGCCGGTAAACGACGTAGGGCTGGGCACCGAATCCGAGGCCTTGGAGGTACGCATCTGCGACCTTGAGCAGGGTGTCCGGGGAAAGCCGCTCCGCCGGGTGGAAGCTTAACGAGAGGTGCACGGTTTGGGTGCGGGCACGGGTGTTCAAAGCATTGCGCCACCCAAAGGCTTCCCTTTTTTGGGCCTCCGTCATGCGGGCAGGGTCAAGCAAAAAGTTTTTTCCACCCAGGCAATCGGCTACGCCGCGCGCTACCTTTTCTTCGTTGTAGCGCAGGGCCTGAGAGAGGCGGGCGGTCAGGTTTATTTTGGCAACCATAAGGCATAGAGTTGGGTCAGACGGGTTTGCACTTCCGCTGTCAATTGACAGAATTGTTGGTGACAGGAGCCGTACTCCTGGATCCAGGTGCGGAACTCGGGGATTTTTTCAAGCATCCGAAGCCGGTCCACGGCCTGCTGGTAGTCCTGCTGCAGGGTAAGCAGCACTTCTTTGATGGGAATCAGTTCCTCGGTAAGATCGTCCATCGAGGCGTTGCGGTTCTTTACGGTAACGGGCTCCCGGAGCAGGAGCTTGCGCGTATAGTGGGAGAGGCTGCGCTCGGTGCATTGGGCCTGGAGCCGGCGCACCTCGCGGAGTTCGGCGGCACTGATGCGGATTTTTAAAAACTGGGTCCGACGATCGTTCTCGCTCTTTTTCATACTACACATTTTTCGTGTTTCTTCTGATGCCTGCTCAAAGAGTACTTGCGGCATGGGTGTGGGTACATCGGTACATCTTGCCGGGTGGAGGGACGAAGCACCCCAAGGGTTCCTCCTAAAGGTAGGCGCCGGGAAAGGGGAAGGGAGCGGGGTGGCTAAATATTAGCCCTGCTGGGATGCACTGGTGGAGGAGCCGGTGGTCCTGTTTTGGGACCCGTTCATCCCGCTCTTTTCCGGTTTTGGGGATGGGAAATAGGGTACAGAAAAGCCCGCAAAAGGACCTAGAAAAGGGCTCACAGGAGCCTTTCGTCTGCAAAGGAAAAGTAGCCTTCCGAGGAAAGGATCAGGTGATCCAGCACCTTGATGTCCAGGAAGGTGCCTGCGCCCTTTATTTTCTGCGTCAATTCCTCATCGGCGCGCGAGGGTTTCAGCGCCCCGGAAGGGTGGTTGTGGGCCAGGATGAGGGCTACGGCATGGACGCGCAAGGCGGCGGTAAAAATAAGCCGCGGATCCGCGACCGTGCCGGTGATGCCGCCACTGGAAACGGGGTAGAGGCAAAGGACCCGGTGGGCTTGGTTTAAATAAAGGACTTTAAAGGATTCCTGGAGGTCCATTTTTCCTTCTTCCCAAGATCCGCGCAGCAGCTCGTAAGCATCGCGGGAAGAGGTCAGGGTGGGCTGGTCTGCAGCTTTTACTTTGGCCGTGTACACCAGTTCGACTTCGGCTACTTTGGGAGGCAGGGTAGTAGTGGGTTTCTTTTCCATAACTTCTTTTTTTTGATTTTTGAGAAAGGGTGAACGAAACCCGTCCACGGTGCTTCGGGGGAATGGGGCAAGGAGGAACGGAATAAAAGGGGGCAGTGAGCGGTGGGCCTCCC
>DATAGL010000274.1:0-1533 GCA_036263755.1 Chitinophagaceae bacterium
CGATTTTAAGGTTCAATAATCTGTGTCTCTGCTTCATTAGTTCAAAGAATAATGCCAGTTTTGACGGCTAAAGGGGAGCGCTACAATACGGGTATCGCTTTTCCCTTTTTGTACCGCTTCAGGGGGCAGATATACCGCGAAATACGTAGCAGACCGGGGATTCCTTTCCCTATTTTAGCCCCTTAAAGGCATACTATGATCCGCAACTGTACCTTAACCTCCCTCCTCGCCTGCCTCCTTACCCTGAGCGCCGGCGCCCAGGCCTGGAAAGGAAAAATCCTTTACTCAGGCAGCGGCTCCGAATTCAAGCAGTACGACCCGGCTACCCGCTCCGAAAAGGTATTGCTCGCCGAAGCGGGACAGGCCACGCTGGCCCCCGGCGGCGACATTTATTACCTGGAACAGGCTTTCCGCAAGCGCAACGTTTTGGTGCGGCGCAGCAACCCCGCCTTCACCCAGTTCCGGGATGTGCTGGACATGACCGGCGATAACCCCCGGTACAAAAAACAGCTGGAAGCTTACAGCTTTATCAACCGAACGGGCAATTCCGCCGTGATGAGTTATCTCTACCATCCCAAAGTTTCGCCGAACGGCAAATACCTTTCGGTAACCATCTACGGATACGGCGACCAGATCTTCAACAAGAACTGCGTCGGTGTGTTCGATATCGCCACCGGTGAACTCGTAGCCCGCTTCGATGAAAAATACTACGGCTCCTGGACCCCCGATAACCGGCTGGTGGTATCGGGTTCCGATAAAACCGCTTCCGTGGACGGCGGCTATACAAAGGCCACCACCCCGGGCATTTTTATCTCCGACGCCCGGCTGACTTCCCTGAAGCGGATCGATCCGGACCTGGACGATCCCTCGCCCTACCATGCCATCGTCAGTCCCGACGGGCGGCAGGTAGCCTTTATCCTCAACAACCATGTCTGGGCAATGCACCTCGACGGCTCCAACCTGCGGCAGCTGACGGAAGCCGACAACGACAATATTGAAACGTTCCCGGTATGGTCGCCCGACAGCCGGCAGGTGGCCTGCTGGAGCTACAAGACCTTTGAGCGCTCGTATTACACGGCGATTGCGATTGTGCCGGCCACGGCGGCGCAGCCCACCGCCCTCCGGAATAATGCCCCGGTGTGGCCGAAAGACAGCCGCGGTTACCGGATCAGCGGCGGCTCGATGCAGCTGAACTGGAAAGGGGAAGGCACCCCGGCAACCGTAAAAGAAAACCCTGCCCCCGAAACACCCTCCGGCACCCCGCCTCCTAAAACCGAAGGCCCGAAAAAGGGCAAGGCGCCCGCGCCGCCCGCACCTGCGCCCCTGAAAGCTGGTACCACCGTACGGATCCCCGCAGAAGACGGCCAGACCTATACCGGCACCATCCGTGAAGTAAAAGCCGGCAAGTACCGCGTTGCGTACAACGGCTTCGCATTTGAAGCCTGGCTGACGAAGGAGCAGTTCGAGGTGATCCGATAGTTGGGGTTTGGGGGTTGGGGTTGAGGTTGCGCGCAGAGCAAAGGAGCAAAGGAA
>DATAGL010000275.1:0-3759 GCA_036263755.1 Chitinophagaceae bacterium
TTCCTCTGCGTCCCCCTTCTCTCCTTGGCTCTGCGCGAAACCGACTTGTGCATAAAATTTTCGCCTATTCAAACCCCACTTCCTCGATCCGGACGATTTCCCCGGTGAAGGGCTTCGCTTTTTTCAGGGCAATAATGTACACATCGTACCGCCCGTTGACCGGCTTCAATTCGGCGGTCAGGCGTTCCCGCTTGTTCCATCCACCGGTAGGCTTGTAATCAACGGAACTGATCACCGGCCCGGCCCGGGAGCCGATCCGCACTTCGATGGTTCCTTCCGTTTCCCTGGATCCGTAATCGATCAGCAGCCGGCGCAGGTTGGTCAGCTCGATGTTCCGGAACAGGAGGTACGCTTTATGACCGCCCGGAGTTATGCTGTTGCCAAAGCGGGAAAAGCCCGGATGGGCATCCGCCTGCACGGCTTTTACCACAGGCCGGCGCAGGGTGATCACATCATATCCCTTCAGCGCGGCGGCACCCGGAGCGCCCTTGTCGGTATAGGTGGCCACGATGGTGTATTGCCCGCGGGACTCCTGTGGCTTGAAGGTCAGCGGCAGCGTTCCTTTCAGGGGAATGGCCGTTGCGCCTTTCTTCTTATCGTTCACCGTGAGGATATAGCGCACGATCTCCTGCGCATCGCGTGTGGAAAGCTGCGGGTGGGCGTTCATTACATGCGTGGTGCCCCAGGAACCGCCACCGCCCTTGATGATCTTGGCAGCGAGCCGCTCTTCCGCACCCTTGCTGTTCCGGTAGCGCTGCGCAATCGCGGAGAACGATGGACCGACGGCTTTCTGGTTTACTTTATGACAGCTCTGGCAATCGCTGTTCTGCATCAGGATGCGTCCGGGATGTACCGGCTCCTCCATGGCCAGGGCGGCCTTCAGGTTCTTTTCCGGGTCGATCTGGCTGGGCTCCGGGTTGTAGATGTAATAGGCTTTTACCCGGGCCGGGTCGATCGTTTTATCCTCACGGTCCGTTACCCGTATCTGGTAGGTAAAGGGGCGGGTACTGTCGAGGAACGAGCGGTTGGCGGGTGTATGGATCGTCACTTTGGGCGGCGCATTGCCCACGCGCACTGTGATCGTATCGGATGATTTAAGCCCGCCTTTATCGGTTACCTGCAATACGGCCTTGTAGATTCCCGGGCGGGTATAGGTATAGGTAGCCTCGCTTCCGCTGACGGACTGGGGCATTTTGTTGTGAAAGGTCCACCGGTAGGTGACCGCATCATCATCGTCGAGGTCGCGGCTTCCGCGGGCCGTTACTTTCAGGCGCAGCGGTGCCGGTCCCGACCATTCCTTGACCGGCGGCAAATTGCGGAAATCGGAGGTAAGGAAGTTCAGCCGCCCCAAGGAATCCGCCATCAGGGAATCAACAACCCCTGCCCGCGCTACGGGCGGGCGGTTGCCGGTAAAGTATTCAATCTTTACAAGGCGTGCGTCCTCGTTATCGGCACCGTATACCGAGCCGTACTCCAGCATGTACATGATCCCGTCCTTGCTGAACGTAATGTCTATGGGACGTCGGAAATCACCCTGGGCCGGCATAAAGGGCTCATTGCGCAGGTAATTTTCCTGGTCGTCGAATTTGAGGCTGAGCACCCAGTTCCGCATCCAGTCGGCTATGAACAGGGCGCCGTCGTAATAGGCAGGAAATTTATAGGGCGAACCGCCTTCTTTTGAATAACTGTAAAAATCACCAACCACCGCACAGCGTCCGCCCACGCCCAGCTCGGGAAACTCTGCGGAAGCCGCGTAGGGATACCAGATCATGGCCGGACGGGCCGGGGGCAGCCGGTTCAACCCTGTGTTGTTGGGCGAATGGTTTTCCGGTGCGGCCGGGTCGAACTGGGGTCCTGCCGTACGCGTGGCAAAGTCCCATTTGGCATAGGCGAAGTTGTTGCCCACGAAATACGGCCACCCGTAATTGCCCGGCGTTTTTGCCTGGTTGAATTCATCGTAGCCGCGGGGCCCGCGCAGGCTGTCGGTGCCGGCATCCGGACCAATATCCCCCCAGTACACGGCGGCCGTGCGGGGGTTCACCGCAATGCGGTACGGATTGCGGCAGCCCATTACATAAATTTCCGGACAGGTTTTTTCCATCCCTTTCGGAAACAGGTTCCCTTCGGGAATCGTATAGGTACCGTCCGGTTCGGGATGGATGCGCAGGATCTTGCCTTTGAGGTCGTTGGTATTGGCGGAGGAGCGCTGGGCATCCATGCTGTAATGTTCCTTTGCCGGGCGCTCGTCGATCGGGGCATACCCGTTCGACGGAAAAGGCGTGGTGCCGTCGCCGGTGGAAAGGTACAGGTTGCCGCTCCGGTCCCAGGCAAAGGAACCACCATGGTGGGAGCCGCTGTTCTTCTGAACGGGCACCTGCAGTAATATTTTTTCGGTGGTGGAATCAATGCGGTTGTTTCTTCCCACCACAAAACGCGAAAGGTTGAACAGGATCGGCTCCTCTACCTGTCCGGCCGGTGCATAGTACACGTACATAAAACCGTTGCGGCTGAACTGCGGATCTACCGTCACCCCGATGAGTCCCGTACCCCCGGCCATAGTGACCGGAAACTGACGCACTACCCCGCTCTTACCGGTCTTTGTATCGTAATAGGAAAGCTTGCCCGACAGCTCGGTGAAAAACACCCGTCCGTCTTCGGCCGTGATCACTTCCATCGGGGTATTGAGGTCGGTTACCAGTACGGTTTTGACAAACCGGTTCTGGTCGGGCGTTACCACCGAATAGGACTTGCCGTAGTCCAGCGGCCTGCCCTCCCCGATCGCATACCGGATGCCCCCGGCCAGGTGCTGCAGGAACAGAGGCTCGCTGAAGCTTTCGTCGGTATGGCCGCAGCCGGTATAAAAGGCCCGGCCGCCGTCGAACTCATGGTACCAGGATATGGGGTGCGTGGCGCCGTTGGTGCCGCCTTCATAGGTGCTCTCATCCAGCGTGGCCAGCACCTTCAGGTCGGTATAGACCGATTTGTAATTATACCATTCATCGGTGCGCTCCCACCGGGCGGGCAGGAACGAAGATGCGGGGTGATTCGTGTCCACCACGTCAATCGTGGCCTTGCGCACGTTCGGGTGGTTCGGGTGGCTTTCGAACCAGGCGCCGGCGAGCTTGCCGTACCAGGGCCAGTCGTATTCGGTATCGGCCGCCGCGTGAATGCCCACGTAACCGCCGCCGGCCTGGATGAAGCGCTCAAAGGCGGCCTGCTGCTCGCCATTGAGCACATTGCCGGTGGTATTGTTGAAAATGACCGCACTGTATTTTTTCAGTTGCTCGTCGGTGAACAGGGCAGCATTGGTGGTTGTATCCACGGCAAAGCCTTTTTCCGCACCCAGCTTTTGAATGGCCGCATTGCCGAAGGGAATGGAGCTGTGTTTCCAGCCCAGGGTTTTGAAAAAGACCAGCACGCGCGGGGCTTCCGGCTGCGGGTTGCGGGTAAACGAGATAAACAGCAGGCAGAGCGCCGCCAGTCCTATAGCAGGAGCAATCGATTTCCGGTACATGATTGTAAAATACGAAAGATCAGGGAGTTTGGGGATTGGCGTTTGGGCGTTTAGCGTTTGGGGTTTGGGGTTGAACTGGTGTGTAAGAAGGGGAATGAGAATTAGCGTGCTACAGGGCTGGCCCTGTTATATGACCGGTGAACAGGAAGGTATCTGTGGAGCCGGACGCTGCTCTTTTTGTAGAGTAAGGGGGAAAGGGTATATAGAAAAGGAAGAGGTGGGAGGGAACGGATAGTATTTTATGG
>DATAGL010000276.1:0-3112 GCA_036263755.1 Chitinophagaceae bacterium
ACCTGCTGCTCCAGGACGGACGGCCACCGGGGGAACTGGCGGCCGAAGCACGGGCGCAGGTACTGCAATACCCGTCCGTGGAATGGCTTGAGGGCGAGGCAGTACACGCCGCCCGCACCGAAGAAGGTTTTCTGGTGGAAACGGCCATCGGAAGCCGGTTCACCACCCGGAAACTGCTGCTGGCCACCGGCGTCCGCGATGAACTGCCGCCGCTTCCCGGGCTGGCGGAGTGCTGGGGCATTTCTGCCTTGCATTGCCCCTACTGCCATGGCTTTGAGGTAAGGGGCACACCCCTGGGCATCCTGTCCAGCGGACCGCTGGCTTTTGAATTTGCCCGGGTCCTCCGGCAGTGGAGCCCGAACCTGACCTTATTCACCAACGGGCCTTCCGGCCTGACCGAAGAGCAACGCTGCGCGCTGGCTGAAAGGAACATTACCATAGAGGAAAGGGAACTGGCCTCCGTGGAGCAGGTGGAGGGACAGCTGCAGGCCCTCCGGTTCCGCGACGGGAACACCCACGCCCTGAACACGCTCTTCGTAAAACCAGCCTTAACGCAAACCAACAGCCTGGCAGAATCCCTCGGCTGCACCCTCAACGAAATGGGCCTCGTTGCCGTAGACGAATGGCAGCGTACTTCTCAGCCCGGCATCTACGCCGCCGGCGACAATACTACGATGTTCCGCGCCCTGTCCCTGGCCATCGCGTCCGGCACCAAAGCCGGCGCCTTTATCAACAAGGAACTGGTGGAAGAGGATTTCTGAAAACAAGCGGCGGGCTGCAGTACGTTTACCAGCGCCCGCCGCCTCGCCGTAATTTTCTGTCCATTTACTAACCTGTTCATACGCATTTCAGCGTCATCAGCGACCCTCAGCGAAATCAGCGATTCCGCCTACCTTTGCTAAAATACTTAGCAATGGCTCCCTTCGACATCGCCTACCGGTCCGGATCGTTCACCTTCCGGTTTTCCGTGGAGTGGATGGGTGCCGAACAGGGACTGGAACGCTTCCGGCTGACCGGCGGGGGCCGTACTGTCATCCTGCAGTCGAACCGCCCGCTGCTGCTGGCCCGGGGCCTCAAAAAGAAAGCCGTCTACTGGAAGGTGGTGGAAGGAAAGGTACAGAACGGCAAAGCGCTGGAAGACGTGACCCGGCTGATCGAAAAAAAACTGCGGGGCGAGGACATCAGCCCCAAGCCCCGGACCTATGCACCCCGTACCCCCTTCCAGGTAAAAAGCCGCCCGCCCTGGCGCAATAAATCGGGGGAAGGGCCCACGCTGGGGGAACGCAACCAGGATCCCGGCTGAAGCCGACTCCTGCGGAGCCGGTTGAACGGCCCCTCTTCTGCACGGCTATTTGCCCGTTCCGTCCGGCAACACGTGTCATGCAGGCGGCAGTCATTCCCTCCTTTGCGGGATCGATGCACCCGATCCGTAATTTTATCCCGGCCCCCGGCCGCTTCACTTTAAATTCCGCATATGGCAGTGATCATCCCCCGGCGCATGACCGCCCGCTTCGACGGCGACTTCGTGGTCTTCCTGATCGGCATGCGCATCAACCGCTTCTGGAAGTTCCACAAATGGGTTCCCATTGCGCGCTCCATGCCCCGGATGCTGCGCGAGCTTTCACAGAAGCCCGAAAGCGGGTTCCTCGGTTTCCAGCTGCACGGCGGCCTTCCGCCCCTCATTGTTCAGTACTGGCGGTCCTTTGAGCAGCTGGAAGCCTATGCAAAAGACCGCAACGGCTTTCATTACCCGGCCTGGAAAGATTTTAATACCCGCATCCGCAACAGCGGCGACGTGGGCATCTGGCACGAAACCTTTAAGGTGCGGGCCGGTGAATACGAGTGCATCTACCACAACATGCCCCCGTATGGGTTCGGGAAAGTGGGTGAGCGGGTACCGGCTACCGGGAACCGCGAATACGCCGCCCAGCGCATGACCTTCCGTGAAAGCGGGAACGGGCAGGAGGGCAGCTGATGCGCATAAAGGCAGGAAGTGAGAAAGGATTAGCAGGTGCTTCCTCTTTGAACGATCCGTCCGGCTACAGGCAGTAGGCCATAAAAAGCGATGCATGAAGCCTTATGGCCAATAGCCACCAAAAACAAACCAGATGAAAAAAATGCCGTCTGCCGAAAGCAGCGAAGTTACCCGGTTCCTCGACGCCTTGAACCACCCGTTGCGGGCGGAGATCGAACAGTTAAGACAGGTCATCCTGAATGCGGTTCCCGGCCTGTCGGAAAGCATCAAATGGAACGGTCCGAATTATGCGCATGAAGGTGAAGACCGGATTACCATGAGTATTCAGCCGCCCCGGCAGATCCGGCTCGTTTTTCACAGAGGTGCTAAAAAAACAGATCCGCCTGCAGACCGGCTCATTCCCGATCCTTCGGGGCTTCTGGACTGGAAAGCAGGGGACCGCGCGGTGGCATCGTTTAAAAACCGGAAAGATATCGAGGACCACGAACAAGTGCTCGCGCACCTTGTCCGGGACTGGATTCAGGCAACAGCCCGGTCCTAAGAGCAACGCAGCCCGGTGAGCAGGCCACGGGAACCGCAACCATAGGCCTGCCGATCGCTTTTGAACGAACGGAATTGTTTTTATCTTCCGGCCGCTGTAAGCATCATCCAGACCCAGGCTTCATGAAAAGATATTTTGTATTCTTCCTGCTATTGATTCCCGCCCTCGTCAACGGCCGGAAAGCAGGTTCCGTAAAATACTACCAGCAGGAACTCAGTAAAATTTCCCGCAGCTACCAGCAGACCCTGTAGAGCGACGCGCAATACCTTGCGCTGCAGGAAAGCATCCGGCGCCTGAGTGCAGGGAGCGATCAGTACTGGGGCTTTATTCTTTAACTGCATACAGCAAGCGCCGACTTCAGCAGGCTCAATGAGGTCTTAAGCGCCAACGGCTTTACCCCGATGTCGTCGTCCTTGAAGTCGGTAGGGTTTGGATCTACCTTCAAAAAGAACAGGAGGATCTTTGACCTGAATTTCGCCGCCATGGGCATCACGAAAAATCCGAAAAAGGCAATGAGGAGGTGAACGTTTCTTTTGGAAGCTTCCTGCAACTCGTATGGAGCTATGACCTGATCAAAAACCACAAATTCAACCTTT
>DATAGL010000277.1:0-5810 GCA_036263755.1 Chitinophagaceae bacterium
CCGTAAGGACGGCAACAGCGGCTACCTGCAGGGGCCCCGCTTCACGGCCAACATTCCCGAGATCGAATCCTTTGTGCGCATCCAGAGCAGCCGGGAAGACATACGGACCGGCACCGAGGTGGTATCGCAGGATGTGCTGTATGTGGACTCCAACTTCTTCTCCGTTTTTTCGTTCCCGCTCGTGGCCGGCAGCGCGACCGCCTGCCTGAACGACCCGCTCTCCGTTGTGCTGTCGGAAGAAGCGGCCCGCAGGCAGTTCGGCACCACAGATGCCGTGGGCAAAGCGGTACTGGTGAAAAAAGACGGGGCGTTCGTACCGCATAAGGTTACGGCAGTGGCCCGGCAGGTACCGCAGAACTCCTCCATCAAATTCTCCATGCTCCTGCCGCTGCGCGTGACGGCGGAAGAGCTCTCCAGCAGCGAAAGCTGGTTCAATTTCTTCCTGAACACCTTCGTGGTACTGTCGCCGCATGCCGACCCGAAAGCGGTGGAGGCGAAAATGAAAAAATTCTATGAGGCCGATTCGCGCGAGGCCATCAAGGCGCTGACGGAGCGGTACGGGTCGATGGATTTCAAAAACAGCTATTTCCTACAGCCCTTTACCGCCATGCACCTCGACAAAGACGTGCCGCCCCAGAACGGTCTTTCCGATGCCAGCAACCCGGTATACTCCTACATTCTTTCGGGCATCGCCCTGTTCATCCTGCTCATTGCTTCCATCAATTTCGTCAACCTGACGGTGGCCCGGTCGGTGAAGCGGGCAAAGGAGATCGGCATCCGCAAGGTGGTGGGCGGCGCCCGCCGGCAGCTGATCACCCAGTTCCTCGGCGAATCCATGATCCTCTGCCTCATTGCGTTCCTGCTGGCCGTGGCGCTGGTGCAGCTGGTGCTGCCGGTGTTCAATACCCTGGCCAACAAGGCGCTTTCCTTTTCATACCTGATGGACACGCGGCTGGTCGCCGGCTACGCCCTCCTGTTCCTGGTGACCAGCCTCCTCGCGGGCTTCTATCCCGCGCTGGTGCTTTCCCGTTATAACCCGGTCGACACCCTGTACAGCCGCTTCCAGCTGGGCGGCAAGAACTACCTGCAGAAAACGCTCGTGGTGGTGCAGTTCTCGCTCGCCTCTTTCTTTATCATCGCCACGCTGGCCATTTACGCGCAGTTCCACTACCTGACCAACGAAGACCTGGGCTACGACGACAGCCACCTCGTGCTGGTGAACAAGCAGATGCTGACCCGCAGCGAAGCCGCGCTGCTGCGCACCGAGCTGCTGAAGAACCCGGCGATCCGCGAAGTGGCCTTCAAGAACGGGGGCAGCTGGGGCACCATTGCCAAGGTCAACGGCGACTCCTCCGTACAATTCGCCTACGAAACCGTAGATGCCAACTATATGCCCCTCCTCAAACTGCAGCTGAAGCAGGGGCGGTTCTTTTCCAAAGACCTGCCTTCCGATTCCACGAAAGCCATCCTGGTGAACGAAGCCTTCGTCCGGCAGGCCGGGTGGAAGGCACCGCTGGGCCAGATCGTCGACTTCTGGTACAACCCCGGGGAAAAATATACGGTGGTGGGTGTGATCAAAGACTATCATTTTGCCCCGCTGCACGAAAAGATCCAGCCCCAGCTCTTTACGATGAAGCCGGACAACCAATTCGGGCTTTCACTGATCAAGGTGCAGCCCAAGATGGAGACCGCCGGCCTGAAGCACATCGAACGCACCTTCAAGCAGCTGTTCCCGATGCATCCCTTCAGCTACCAGTTCAAGGAAGAGGAAAACCTGCGCAGCTATGAGGCCGAGTCCAAGTGGAAGCAGATCATGCTGTACAGCGCCCTGCTGACCATCTTCATCTCCTGCATCGGGCTCTTCGGACTGTCGGTGCTGTCGGCGGAAAAAAGAATCAAAGAGATCGGCATCCGGAAGGTGCTGGGCGCTTCGGTATCGAATGTGGTGCTGCTGCTGTCGCGCGACTTTGTCAAGCTGGTGGTGCTGGCCCTGCTCATTGCCATCCCCGCTGCCTGGATGGCCGCCGACGAGTGGCTGCAGAATTATCCCTACCGCATTACCCTGGGCTGGCCGATGTTTGTGCTGGCCGGCGTGCTGGTAGTGGTGATCGCCCTGTCCACCGTCAGCTTCCAGGCGGTCAAAGCCGCCATCGCCAACCCGACACGAAGCCTGCGGTCAGAATAGGGAATATCGACCAGACGAATAACGATTGAAGAAGGACGAAAGGCGAGATGCAATGCTCAATAATCAATATTTAATACTCAATGCGCAAAGGCGCGAAGAGCGCTGCGGAACAAATAAATATTGATCAGACAATTAACGATTGAAGAACATTGAGGAGCCAGAGAAAGCTACTTCCTGCTGAAGGGTACTCCCTTCGTTATTCTTCAATCGGTATTTGTCCATTCGATATTTATCTGCTCGTTAATCCTCTGTTCCGGTACCATTCTCTCATTTGCGCATTGAGTATTGAATATTGATTATTGCTTAATCTCCTTCCTCCTCCTTCATTCCTTATTCCTCCGGTATACCTGTTCCACTTCCCGGGCGTCCAGCCGGCGCAGGGATTCCAGCAGGGGCTCCACGGGGAAGCCGGGTCCGAAGCAGTTGGTGTATACCGGGAGGCCGGAGGACTGCAGGGTAACGGAAGTGGTGGCGTATTCAAAATCATCCCAGAGAAAGTCCTCCACGTAATCGTTCAGCTCCGTGTCTTCCACGATGAGGCAGTACAGGCCCGACACCCGGCGTACGAGCCGGATGTGCGGGAGTTCAAACAGTACCGCTTCCCCTTCTTTTTCCATCCTCTTTTTTGATTGGTTCGCCTGTTCCCCGGAGCATCTGGCTTCCGGGCTTCTTATGCCGGCTCCGCCGTTTTGAGGTGCTCGCGAAAGAACTCTTTCATCCTGGCCAGCTTCGGGTTGATCACGGACTGGCAATAGGCCTTACCGGGGTCTTTGCGGTAATACTGCTGGTGGTGTTCTTCCGCCTTGTAAAATCGGGTGTAGGGCGCCACCTGGGTAACGATCGGCTTTTCCCAGTAGGGCTGGAATTCCCGGATCACGGCTTCCGCTGCGGCCTGCTGTTCCTCGTTGTGGTAAAAGATCACCGAGCGGTACTGCGTGCCCTCGTCCGCACCCTGCCGGTTGAGCGTGGTGGGATTGTGCATCAGCATGAACACGCGGAGCAGGTCGCTGTACCGGAGAACCCGGGGGTCGAACCGCACCTGGACCACTTCCGCATGACCGGTTCCGCCGTTGCAGACCTCTCGGTAAGTGGGATTATCCTTCACGCCTCCGGCGTAGCCCGATTCCACACTTTCCACACCCTTCAGCTGGTCGAGCAGCGCCTCGGTGCACCAGAAGCAGCCGCCGCCCATAGTGGCCGTTTCCAACCCGGACGCTGCTCCCTCCTCTGGGCCGGAACCGGCCTTTTGCAGGGAAGCCGAGTTGATGCAGAACCGCAGCCCGGTGGGCGGTGGACCGTCCGGGAACACATGTCCGAGGTGCGCGTCGCACACATTGCACAGCACTTCCACCCGCTGCATGCCGTAGGAGGTGTCCATGCGGTAACCGATCACGTTCTCCTTTACGGGCTCGGTAAAAGAAGGCCACCCGGTACGCGAATCAAATTTCCGGGTGGCATCGAACAGCTCGGTGCCGCAGCAGACACAGGCATAGATCCCCGGCGCATAGGTGGCGCAATGCTCCCCGGTAAAGGGGGCTTCCGTTCCGTGCTGCCGCGTTACCCGGTACTGCTCCGGCGTCAGCTGCTGTTTCCACTCCCCTTCGCTTTTGGTCACCCGCCGGTCCGGGGCCGGGCCGTTCCGGGTATAGTTCAGTACGTCGTTCCAGTTCATAATTCGTTTTTACGGGCCGGCCTATCCGGCCGACCTGTTTACCAACAAGATTTGTACCCGGAACGCTCCTGCAGTTCCGGGCACCTGCTAATGATGTAAAACAAGGAAATCCCCTATCCGTTCACCGGCCCCGCTTTTCCGTCTTGGCAGCAAAAAGCCCGGACCTTCCGGCCCGGGCTTTTCAATGTGTTCGGAAGGGACGGCCGCGCCGCCCCGGCCTTATTCCTTGACGAGGGTGAAATTGTGCTTCTTGGTGACCTTCCGCGGAGTGCCGACCGAATTCAGCACCGGGCTCATGCGGGGTGTTTCCGTATTCAGGCGATCCTTTACCTGCTGCTGCAGGTACTCGTTTTCCGGCGTTACAAAAACATTGTCCACCGTTACCTCGCCGTCCGTTTCGATCACGTAGGAAACAAGTACGTAATAGCTGCCTTTCTTTATCTTTTTGGAGGGCAGGACTTCGCTTTTGAGGGCGGGCAGCACGGCATTGATGTGCTCTTTCCAAAGGGCGGTATTGTCTTTAGCGGCGGGGGTGGCTGGTTCCGGGGTGGCCGGGGCTGCAGCGGCGGCATCGGTTGTGGCAGGAGCCGTTTGCGGGGCTGCGGCAGCCGAATCGGCAACCGGTGCACCTGCGGGAGCGGCCGGGGCGGAAGCAGCTGCTTTAACGGAAGAGTCTGTCCCCGCTCCGGCCGGCTTTGCCCGGACGGAATCGGTGGCGGCGATTTTCTCCGTGGAATCCGCGCTGGCGGAGTCCATTTTTGCGGTGAGGTCATCGCCTTTGCGGATGACAGTGCCCGGCTTGTTTTTCAGCTTTCCGCCGTACAGGGCGTCTTTCAGGGACTGGGCCTGCACAGATAGCGCGCTCATCAGCAGCAGGAGCATCACGGTCTTTTTCATACTGGGTGTTTATTCGAGTGTAAGAGGGAGGGCACCCGGATCGCTCCGGTAAGCAAATACCCCTGTCCTAACGTTTGGATTCCCCCTAAAAGTATGTGCCCCGGAAAGATTTCTGCCGCCCCAAAGGATTGTTCCTTCCGGTGCACCCTCCGGGGCCGTACCGAAGGTCCGTTCCACAATTCGGGGAAGGCCGCACCACCGGTTTCGGGGCGGAAGCCGCCAAAAGAAAAAGCGGCCAGGGGCCGCTTTTCTATCATAGCGTATTCATCTGTTAGCGTATTGCCTGCCGTTCACTACATCCAAGGGGTAAGCGGGATTAAAAAAGGGCAAGGCCATCAGTGCAGGCACTGAAGGCGGATCGGATACAGTTCTAAAACAATCGTGCCACTCCGGCGGCCGTCCGTGGCCCGGGTTGCCGGTGATTAAAACAGGATTAGAAAAAAGAGCTGCCTCTGTTTTGGTACCATTTTTTCTGCCTCTAGCACTGAAGTGTTGCCATGAACAGTGCCCTGCAAATGAATATCCAGCTGTCTACCCTTGACCTCGACACCTTGCAGGTGATGTATGCGCGCAAGGAACAGGAGCTTTCCCAACTGCTGATCAGCGGGGCTTTATGGAAAGAAACGGAGGGGCACCGCAACCTGCTGACCGGCATTGCCCAGGCGATGCACTGGAAAGTACACGGTCTCGCCGGTTCCCACCCGGCGGAATACGGCACCCGCGCGGCTACCGGTCCGGGTACGGATGGTTCCCAGGGTTTTTAACGCTGCTCTTCCGGCCGGACCGTTTCACCGGAAAGCAAAGGGTGTCCCTCTACAGTTTATAGAATTAGCTAACCCCACTGATCCCCGCAGATCCTTTTTCCCCAGCGCAGTTTATCCGCGTACCGGTTCATACTGCAGCCCCACGATTCCGCAGGGGAAGGCGACCGATCTCACCAGCCGGAGGTGTTGTGTTTGCTCCAGTTCCCCGAAAACCGCCCGGCCGGAGCCGATGGCCACCGGGTTGATAAAAAGGTGGAACGCATCCACCAGTCCTTCGCGGATCAGAGAGGAC
>DATAGL010000278.1:0-7367 GCA_036263755.1 Chitinophagaceae bacterium
CGTATTATGGTTCGGACCGCCGAAGACATTCGCCAGTTAAATGAAAAGATCAGTCATTCCGGACGCTTTATCGACGCCCTGCGCCAGGAAGTGGGCAAGGTGATCGTGGGCCAGTCGTACATGCTGGACCGCCTGCTGATCGGGCTGCTCTCCAACGGCCACGTGCTGCTGGAAGGCGTACCGGGACTGGCCAAAACACTGACCATCCGCTCTCTGTCGCAGGCCATCCAGGCCCGCTTCAGCCGCATCCAGTTCACCCCCGACCTGCTGCCGGCCGACGTGCTGGGTACCATGATCTATAACCAGCAGCGCAATGAGTTCGTGGTGCGCAAGGGACCGATCTTCGCCAACTTCATCCTCGCCGATGAAATCAACCGGGCCCCGGCCAAGGTGCAGAGTGCCCTGCTGGAAGCGATGCAGGAACGGCAGGTAACCATCGGCGATACCACGTACAAGCTTGACGAGCCGTTCCTCGTGCTGGCCACGCAGAACCCCCTGGAGCAGGAAGGCACCTACCCGCTTCCCGAAGCCCAGGTGGACCGGTTCATCATGAAGGTGGTGGTGGGGTACCCCACCCGGCAGGAAGAACAGCTGATCATCCGCCAGAACGTGCAGGGTATTGCCGCACCGCAGGTAAACCCCGTGGTGAGCATTCCGGAGATCGTGAACGCCCGCCAGCTGGTTAAGGATGTATACATGGATGAAAAAGTGGAACAGTATATCCTGGACATCGTGTTTGCCACGCGGAACCCGGCCGAATTCGGGCTGGACAAGCTGAAGCCGGTAATTGCCTACGGCTCTTCGCCGCGCGGCAGCATCAACCTGGCCATTGCCGCGAAGGCCGTGGCCTTCCTTAACCGCCGCGGCTACGTAATCCCGGAAGACGTACGCACGATCTGCAGTGATGTACTGCGGCACCGCCTCGGCCTTACCTACGAAGCGGAAGCCGAAAACGTAACCACGGAAAATGTAATCGAGCAGGTGATCGGGAAGATCAACCTGCCGTAGACATTTCAGGTTTCAGGTTTAATGTTTAAGGTTTGTGCATTTCGGGGTTTACGAGTTCACGCGTTCACGAGTTGGTTCGCAGGAAAGAACTTTAAACCTTAAACCTTAAACTTTAAACCAACACGTGAACTTGTAAACATTGAAACGAATAAACCCTTCAACTCAACGCAACGCGCATGCTGACAACGGAAGAAATACTGAAGAAGGTCCGCCAGCTGGAGATCCGGAGCAAAAAGCTCGCGAGCGATCTGTTTACGGGCGAATACCACAGTGCGTTCAAGGGCCGGGGAATGTCGTTCAAGGAAGTGCGTGAGTACCACCCGGGCGACGACGTGCGGTTCATCGACTGGAACGTGTCGGCACGGTTCGGGCATCCTTTCAGCAAGGTGTTCGAAGAAGAGCGTGAGCTGACGGTGATGCTGCTGGTGGATGTAAGCGCCTCCACACTGTTTGGTACGAACGGCGGACTGAAAAAGGAGATCGCCACGGAGCTGGCCGCGGTACTCGCCTTTTCGGCCGTGTACAACGGCGATAAGGTAGGCCTCATCCTCTACAGCGACAAGATCGAAAAATACATCCCGCCGAAAAAAGGAAAGCAGCACGCACTCTACATGGTGCGGGCCCTGCTGTCGGTAGAGTCGGTCAAGAAGCAGACCTCCCTGTCTACGGCCCTGCGGTATTTCAACAACACCACGCGGCAGAAAAGCATTGCTTTCCTGTTGAGCGATTTTATTGATGCCAACTACCAGGACGCCCTGAGGGTATCGGCCCGCAAGCACGACCTCGTGGGCATCAAGCTGTATGACAAGCTCGATATGCAGCTGCCAAACCTGGGCCTGCTGCGCATTGCCGATGCCGAAACGGGCCGCGAGAAATGGGTGGATACGGGGAGCGCGCATGTGCGCTATGAATACGAGCGGGAGTTTTTCCGGGTGACCGACTACAGCAACGATATGTTCCGCAAGGCGGGCGCCGACCTGCTGCATGTACGCACCGACGAAGACTATGTAAAAGTGTTACAACGATTTTTTATCAGCCGGAACAAATAAATGAGCAAATTCTTTCTCTGGATCATCGGATGTTTGGCCATGGCGTCGGGTGCTGCACAGGCAGTGAAGGTTTCGGCTGCTGCCGACCGTGCGGCCATCCTCATCGGCGAGCCCCTGCAGCTGCAACTGCAGGCCACGATGCCCGGAGGGCAGCCCGTGGAATGGTTTGCCACCGATTCCTTCCCGCATTTTGAAGTGCTGCAGCGCGGAGCGGTGGATACCGTGCGCGACGGCACCACCCTGACCCTGCGGCAAACGCTGACGCTGACGAGCTGGGATTCCGGCGCCTGGCAGCTTCCTTCCTTTTACCTGCCCCAGTCGAACCGCACGCCACCCATCCGGGTAACGGTGAATTATACCGATGCCGATCCCGGGCAGCCTTATCACGACATCAAGGACATTGTGGATGTACCACCTGCCCCGCGGGAAACCTGGTACTGGTACGTGATCGGGGCCATCCTCCTTTTATTGCTGGTCCTGCTGCTGATGCCCCGCCGGAAAAAAGCGGTACCCAAACCGGCGCCCGTGGTTACCGAGGATAGCTACCGGGTAGCGCTCAAACGCCTGGAAACACTGCAGCAGGGCGGGCTGGCTACCACCGATCCGAAGGCCTACTTCACCGAGCTGACCGCCATTTTCCGGGAGTACCTGCACCGGCGCAAAGGCATCTGGTCCTATTCCCAGACTACCGACGACCTGGCGGTACAGGTACAGCACCTTTCGCTGGAGCGCACCCGGCATACGGCGCTGGTACAGGCCCTGCGCCTCAGCGACGTAGTGAAGTTTGCCCGGTACCAGCCGCTGCCGGAGGAAAGTGGCGAGGCCCTTACCATCATTAAACAAAGCATTCAAACCATCGAGGAGAAAGGATAATGCTGTACGAGTGGCTGCAAGATATCGAGTTCATGCATGTATGGGTTCTGCCCTTCCTGCTGCTGTTGCCCGTACTGGCCTGGATGCGCTTCCGCATGCAGCGCTCGCTGAAATCGGCGGTGACCGTAACCACTTCGGAAGCTTTCCGCGTGCGTACGGCCCGTAACTTCCTGGTGCACCTGCCTTTCTGGTGCCGCCTCCTGGCCATCGGCTGCCTGCTGCTGGCCCTGGCCCGGCCCCGCACCGGCAACACGCAGGAACAGCGCAAAGGCGAAGGCATCGACATTGTACTGGCCATGGATATTTCGGGCAGTATGCTGTCCACCGATTTCCGGCCGAACCGGCTGGCCGTTGCCAAGGCCATGGCCGAAGATTTTGTCAAGGCCCGTCCGGTGGACCAGATCGGGCTGGTGGTGTTTGAAGGAGAAAGCTTTACCCAGTATCCCCTGTCCACCGACCACAGCGGCCTTTTGGAGCAGATCCGCGGGCTGAAGAGTGGTCTACTCGTATCCGGTACGGTGATCGGCGAGGGGCTGGCCACTTCGGTGGACCGGCTGTCGCGCAGCAAGGCCCGCAGCAAGGTGGTGATCCTGCTGACCGACGGCAAGGAGGAACCCCCGGAGACCCGGCTGGTGGATCCGTACACCGCCCTGGAGATTGCCAAAGCAAAGGGCGTGAAAGTGTACACCATCGGCATGGGGGCGGAAGGCAGTGCCGTGGCTTCGGAAAGGGGCGTCCGTACGCGCACCACCCAGGAAGGATTCCTGGATGAGGCGCTGCTGCGGCGCATCGCCTTGCAAACCGGCGGCGAATACTTCCGGGCCACCAATGAGGAAGGCCTGCAGCTGATCTACGAACGGATCGACCGGCTGGAAAAGACCGAAGTGGAAGTAACCACCCGCACCCGGTACGAAGAGCATTTTATTTATTTTCTGTTCGCCGCCCTCGGTTTCCTCGTACTGGAATTTATTTTGAAATACACCTATTTCCGTACATTTCCCTGACGATGGAAGGAATTGTGTACAAATCGACCGGCAGCTGGTACGTCGTCCGAGACGATGCGGGAAGGGTATGGAACGCCCGCATGAAGGGGGTGTTCAAGCTCGACGCCATCACCTCCACCAACCCTATTGCCGTGGGCGACCGGGTGGACCTGGAACCGGAGAACGAAGGGGAAAGCTCGGCCACCATCACCCGCATCCACGACCGCCACAACCACATCAACCGCCAGTCGCCACGCGCCAAGCACCACCAGCACATCGTGGCCGCCAACCTCGACCAGTCGCTGCTGGTGGCTACCGTACGCGAGCCCCGCACGTCGCTGGGCTTTATCGACCGGTTCCTCGTAGCCTGCGAAATGTACCATGTGCCGGCCGTCATCCTGTTTAATAAAAGCGATGTTTACCGGGAACCCGACCGGGAACTGTTCGGGGCCATTCGCGAGCTGTATGAAGAAGTGGGTTACAAAGTGCTGCTGGTGAGCGTGCGGAAGGGCGAAGGCCTGGAAGAAGCGCAGTCCCTGCTCCGGGACAAGACCACCCTGATCAGCGGTCACAGCGGAGTGGGCAAGTCGTCCTTCATCAATGCCATCGTACCCGAGGCAAAAGTAAAAACAAAGGATGTGAGCGGCTGGAGCGGCAAGGGCATGCACACGACCACGTTTGCGGAGATGTATGATCTTCCCTTTGGCGGGCGGATCATCGATACGCCCGGCATGCGGGAGTTTGGCCTGGTGGGCGTGGACCGGCAGGAGCTCTCGGGGTATTTCCCGGAGATGCGCGCCCGGCTGAACGACTGCCAGTTCAATAACTGCCTGCACATCAATGAGCCCGGCTGCGCGGTAAAGGATGCAGTGGCGGAAGGACTGATTTCGGAAGACCGCTACGTGTCGTATTACAACATCCTGGATTCGCTCAAAGAGGAAAAATGGTAACCGGCAAATGCCTGTTTATTCACCCGATTAATTACCCATATGCCTGCCTACGTTATTGTGGAAGTATCGATCGAGGACCCGGTCGAATATGAAGAATATAAAAAGCGGACGCCTGCCACCATTGCCGCTTACGACGGTTCCTTTGTGGTGCGCGGCGGACGGTACGAAACGCTGGAAGGCGACTGGCAGCCCGGGAGGATTGTTGTGCTTCGGTTTCCTTCAGTGGAGCGGGCCAGGGAATGGTGGGCCTCACCGGAATACACGGAAGCCAGGAGCATCCGCCAGCGTACGGCCCGCACGAAGATGATCGTGGTGGAAGGAGCGGAGGAGTGAAGAACAGCGGAATATCGATTGAAGATTGCAGAGGGTAGAAGTATAATGCAAATATTCAATATTCAATGCGCCCGTGGACCAGCAAATTTTCAGCTGCTTCTTAATAAGAAGAAAGCCGGCAGGCTGCCGGCTTTCTGTATAAAATATTGTGGTTCCGACCTCGGAAACTCATCGTAAATCTACAATCGTCAATCAGCACTGCACGATGTTTCCACACATCGTACATCGTACACCGTACATCATACCTCTATGCAAGGTTCCGGTTCATTTCCAGCGACAGCAGTTTTCCTTCCAGCACATGGGCCAGTTCCACGACGGCGTTGTTGTCGCGTTTGCGGGCAAATGTGGTCTTTGTGGGAAAAATGGAAATGCCATTGTAGATGCTGTAGTTGAGGGTCAGCCGGTGGTGTCCGAGGGCGAAGTCCCAGGAAATGGCGTCAAAATCGTCTTCCTTGTTGGTGAAGATGACCTGGAAATAGTCGGACAGGATGCCGGCGATCTGGTAAAAGCGTTTCAGGGTGCCGTCATCGTCGATCACGGCTTCTGTAAATCCTAATGCGGTTCGTAGGGTCAGGCTCATATGTTGCAGCTTTAGTATATAAGACAATGGGTTTGTCCCTTATGCTGCATGATGCAATTGTTATGCCCCGGAAAATTACCCTTTGAACTTGGGTTGTTTCTTCGGACCGCCATCCAAAAGCTTTTCAGCCCCCACATTCCGGCCGTCGGTCGGGCAGCCATATTTGGGTTTGAACAGGGTACAGGACGCCATGCAAAAGCTCATTGCAGTGAGGGTCAATAAAATGCGTGCGGATTTCATGGCTCAGATTTCCCTAAAGAACGAAAAAAATTCTGATAACGCATAATGCGAAAGGGGCGGAGCGGGCGTAAGCGGTTATGAACCGGGGTTTTTTGTCCATCAGCTGATGCAGGCGATAAACGATGTACGATGTATGATGTACGATGTACGCGGGTTCATTTGCAAGCCCGGGAGGGACATATTAACTCTATATTAAGTCTGATTGGTCCCCCCTTTGCGACGGTTGCAAAAGCCGCCGGAAGGTACATCGTACATCGTACATCATACATCGTACATCAAACCGGGTCCCCCTTCTGCCCCGCTTCATTCACGCTGTCAAACCATTGCGCATAGCCAACGTAGTTATGGGCAATGCGGTGGATTTCGCCGGTCACTTTTTCCGGATCGATGTCTTTGACCTTACGGGCCGGTACGCCGGCATAAATGGCACCGCCTTCGCAAACGGTATCCTCCAGCACGACAGCACCGGCTGCAATGATGGTATTGGAATGCACTACGGCCCGGTCCATAACGATAGCCCCCATACCGATAAGGACATTGTCGTGTACCGTGCAGCCGTGCACGATGGCGTTGTGCCCGATCGAAACATTGTTGCCGATCACCGTCCCGGTTTTCCGGAACGTGCAGTGGATGCAGGCACCGTCCTGCACATTCACCCGTGTACCCATGCGGATGCTGTTCACATCACCGCGGATCACCGTATTGAACCAGATACTGCACTCGCCACCCATGACCACATCACCCACGATCGTGGCATTCGGCGCAATAAAACAACCTTCGCCCCAGGCGGGCATCTTTCCTTCTACCGGCAGAATCAAAGCCATATTGTTTCCGTTTTGGACGGCAAGGTACGATATCAGGTTTGGGGTTTGGCGTTTGGGGTTTGGAGTTGGGAACGGCAGATCCGGTTCATACAAAGAGATAACGTTTGGATGCTGTGTGGCATTGAGTTTTAATGCGACTGTTCATTGCAGGGGAATGGTGCCGGCCGGTACCGGTACCCGGGTGGCCCCGGAAATCTCGCCCTTACGGTACAGGAAAACCTGGTCCCGCTGACCCTGTGCTCCGGGCATGAATTCGATGCGGGTGGTGCCTGACTTAAACTGCCAGGGCGCTACCGGCAAAAGCTCGAATTCCGGATGGCCGGGGATGATCATCATCAGGCGGGAGTCCCGGAGCCGGACGGTAGCCCGGGTGCTGTCGGCATCGGGAAATAGATAATCTCCCGCATAGTGCGCCTTCGCGCTGTCGCTCAGCGCTATCACCGGCAGTTCAGAAAAGGGACGGGGCAGGGGCTGACCGTATAAGATATTCACCAGCCCTCTTACGAGGCCGCCTACACCGCTGTTGT
>DATAGL010000279.1:0-5257 GCA_036263755.1 Chitinophagaceae bacterium
CCACCGGCATCAACGACCACCTGCGCGACGTACGCTTTTTCGGTAGGCTGGGCGCTGTGCTGGGCGACAAAGGCATTTACCTGACAAAGAACGGCCCTGAAGATCCTGCCGGGTGGAAGCCGCTGGTAGCGGCCGGTACAACGGCCACCGACCAGCGCCTGCTGCGCACCCGGTTCCGCGCCCTGGCCGGCACCGACCAGAATGCGTTTGTGTATGCGGCAGGTACCGATACGGTAGAGAAAAAGGCGATCCTCATCCGGATTAACCTGGCCGACGGCAGCTACGCGCTCTGGTACACCGGGGCGGCCAACACTTCATTCAACGGGGTCCTGCTGGCCAAGGAGGGCCTGTTCTATAACCGCATCCATGCCGTGGGCAACAACGGCCTGTTCGTTACCTGCACCCTGCACAACGGGGTTGCGGAAACCCACACCCTGGCCGGCCTCGGCGACCTCCTGGGCCTGTACCCCCGGCCCGAACCTACGGATACCGAGAATATGGTGCTCGTGACGCGGCAGGCGCTGGTCTATGGCACCTACGGCGCCGGGCAATCCTTCATGATCAAATTTTCCAGGCCCTGGACCCGGCCGCTCCTTTCCGGCACCGGCCATACGGGGCTCAGCTTCCTGGGCACCGACGGAACAAAGCTCTATACCCTGGCCGACGCCTCCCTGAACTATACGTCGGACAGCAGCATCAGGATGAACGAAACGGGCGTCCGGTTCCGCCAGGTGGTGCCCGCGAATAATTTCGCAGGGTCGTATGTGGCTACCGACCGCGGGATTTACAAGCTCCATGCAACGGCCGACCGCTCCGAGCTGCCGGTGCTGGAGTACCAGCCCACTTCGGAACGGCGGGCCATCAACGGCATGTGGTTCAAAACCGAGCAGCAGTTTGATACCGGCTACGCAGTAGGTAACAACGGCCTGCTGCTGGTGACCACCAATGCCGGCGGACCTACCGTACCGGTGGCCACCATCCGGTCGGGCAATGCCTGTTTCGGGGCGCCCTACCTGCTGTCGGCGCACCGCGGTACCGCTACCGCCTGCAAATGGTACCTCGACGGCGAACTGGTGTCCCGCGACTGCAGCCCGGTGATCGGCATCGGTACGGCCGGTGCGCATACGCTGAAACTGATTGCCGGCAATGCGTACG
The DNA here is from genome assembly GCA_036263755.1 of Chitinophagaceae bacterium. Taxonomy (GTDB): domain Bacteria; phylum Bacteroidota; class Bacteroidia; order Chitinophagales; family Chitinophagaceae; genus Flavisolibacter. The sequence goes on from DATAGL010000279.1 coordinate 1,156, forward strand.
GGCTGGCCGACACAGTGTATCAACCGGTCATTTTAAGTGTACCGCCGCAGACGTCCCTGCCGGTGCAGGTGCCGGATTCGGTGCTGTGCAAGTCGGAGCCCGCAACGCTGTATATCGGAAATACGCAGCCGAACCACCGCTATGAATTCTACGATGCAACGGACCGGCGGCTGGGCAGCAAATCCAGTACGGCCGGGGGCAAGCTGGAACTGATCACCGCCCCGCTGACTGCAACGGGAGCTTACCGGATCCAGGTAACCAACCTGGAGGGCGGTTGTGCCAGCTACCTGCCCGCACCGGTGCGCATCCGCGTGGAGCAGACAAAGGCCGGCATCGGGTCCGACCTGGTCAATGCCGTCATCGGCGAACCGGTGCAGTATTTTAACCGCTCGCGCGAAGCCGACTCGGTGTCCTGGACCTTCCACGACGGGGCCAGCCGGACAGCTTCCACCGAAGCCCATCCCCGGAACATTACTTATAAAACCACGGGCCAGAAAACGGTGCAGCTGATTGCCCGCAGCACGGATGGTTGCGCCGACACCCTGCAGACAGAAGGAGCGTACGTGTATACCGGTACCGGAGCCGATGCTTGTTTCGGACAGGAGATAGACAAGGACATCAAATACTACCAGCGGTTAGTGATGGCCAAGCGCTATAAAGATGATGGCATTTTGGTGAATACCATTGGCAATGAGGCACAGGTGCAAAGCCGTGCGGGCCGGCCCTTCCAGCTTCCGAAAGACGCCACTTCCTATTTCTCCCGTTATGACCGTAACGGCGTTTTGAAATGGACGGTTTATTCCAAAGTCGGGCTGCTGAACACTCATGCCAGTGACGCACAGGGCAACATCTACCTGGGTGGAATCTTGCCGACCGACAAGTACCTGTACCTGCCCAACGGAGATTCGGTACGGCCATCCGCCAAAGATTCCGATATCAGGAATCCGAACAAGGATACGAACGGGTACTTACTGAAACTGGATTCCATGGGCAACTACCTCTGGCATGCGGTATTGGAAAACCCGCTGCCTTATAAGTCTGGAGGATCCGTAGAGTATATTCATATCCGGAATAATGAAGTACTACTGATTGGAAGGTTCGAAGAAGCTGTTTCTTATATAAAAGGCGAAGACAGGTGGGATCTTTATGATTTTCAACACCTGGCTCTAGATCCCTGGATCCAGCGCCAGGTCGTCCTGCGCTTGGATACGGACGGGCAGTTGCTTTGGAATGCCTGCTTTTATTATGAATCCGTAAACCAGTTCGCAGGCATTACAGCTACGGAAACGGATGGGAAAGGCAACTGGTACCTTTCCGGTATTTATGAAGAAGAATTGTTTCTATACGATGCGCAGCGCGTGCTACAACGGAATTATAAAGGGGGTAACGGTATTTATCATGGTTTTATGATGAAGGTCAATGCCGGAGGTAAAATAGAATGGGGCCTGGAAATGAACAGGGCTGCCCATTACCACGAGATCAGGCCGCACGCGATCCAGATTGACCCGCAGGGTTATATCTACCTCGCCGCCAACGGCATACTCAAAGATTCTGCTACACCCAGCGGCGTTACCAATCCGGATAACACAGAAGCCGGGGTGATACGGGCCGGAATCCTGCTGATCAAGTACACCCCCCAGGGTAAACTCATCTGGACCCAGGGAACGAATGACCAGTTTATGTCTGCCCGAACGGGAATAGAGTTGAGAGGAGGAGATATTTTCGGTGTCAGCTATGTAGAAGCGCATCCCGTAGAAGAGAAGTTGCTTTTCTCTTCCAGAGACGGTTTCCATTACGGTATTGATGCGTATGGCGGCAACTTCCCGGTATTCCGGTACGACACTTCCGGAAACCTGAAGCAACTGGCCAGCAGCAGCTACGCCCCGGCAGAGCCGGTAAGCTTCTTTATGGATAGCAAAAACAATTATGTAATCGCCGGTAACATAGCAGGCCCTGATTTTCCGAAAATCTTTGGCGTGGAAATCCCATCCAAGGGTAACAATAATGGTTTTCTCCTGAAAGTGGATCCGAATTTCTGCGCACAGCCGCAAGCTGCCCGGGCCGAAGCCGGTGCCGACCGCGCCTCCTGCTCCGGAGCAGTAACGACGCTCGGCAAGGCGGCTGTGAATAATCAGATTCATGCCTGGATCTCCAAGCCCTCCGGTTTCCGGTCTTCCGAAGCGCAGCCTTCCGTCTGGCCCAAGGAAACCACGACCTACTACTTATCCGTTTTGAGTCCTTCCGGCAGCATTGCACGTGATACAGTGGTAGTGACCGTAGGCGGTCCCACAGCCAAAGCGGGTCATTCGCGGATCATCTGCTACGGGGATACCGTGCGGCTGGGTGCCCCGGCCGTGCCGGGCGTGCGGTATGCCTGGACTTCCTCCCAGCCCGGCTTTGCTTCTTCGGAAGCGCAGCCGGTATTCCGGCCCCACCACACCGAACGCCAGACCTATTTCCTGGCGGTCACGGCCGACGGAAGCACCTGTACCGGACGGGATACGGTACAGCTGCGGATCCTTCCGAAGCCGCCGGTGGGCAACGATCCCGACCAGACCATCTGTGCCGGTGAATGGAGCAGCGCCCTCTCCGGAACCTGGGTGGGCGGCAGCACCTATACCTGGTCTTCGCCGGAAACCCTGCAGAACCCGGAAAGCCCGCACGCCATAGCCAGTCCCGCACAGACCACCACCTACCACCTGAAAGTGACCAACGAATACGGCTGCTCCTCCTACGACACCATCCGGGTCAATGTGGTCTCCACCACTACGGCACCTGCCATCACCCGGAGCGGGCCCGCGGAATTCTGTGCTGGGGACAGCCTGGTACTCCGCTCTTCCGCGGCCACAGGCAACCAGTGGTACATGGACGGCCACCTGCTGGATGGATCCGTCGGCCAGACCTTTACGGTATACGAAGCCGGGACCTATAGCCTGCGTTATGGAACGAACGGCTGCCTTTCGCCGCCGGCGGAAGTGGTCGTTACGGTACGGGAGGCACCGGGCCGGCCAGCGATCTTTGAAGTGGCCGGGGACCTTGTTTCCTCGGCTATGACCGGTAACCAATGGTACAGGGACGGCATTCGCCTGACCGGGGCTACTTCCCCTTTTTACAAGCCGACGGTGTCAGGGAACTATACCGTACAGGTCAGCGGCGGGGGATGCCTGAGCCCTATGTCCGAGCCCTTTGTGTTTGTGCTGACCGCGGTGAATGACCCGGTACTCGACCGCTCGGTGCTGGTCTATCCCAACCCGGTTTCCCGGCGGCTGATCATCCGCAACAACGGTCTTTCCCGCCGCCTGCAGGTACGCCTGCTGGATATCAACGGAAAGGAGCTGTACCGCACCACCACCCTCCAGGGAACCACCCAGGTACCGGTGCAGCACCTGAGCGCAGGCTTCTATGTACTCCAGGTGCTGGACCTCCAGACAGGAAAACGCATCCAGCGGATGATCCGCAAGGAGCATGAATAAGAAGCGTCTCCCGACTGCAACTAAAGCAAAAGGCACCGCTGACCAGCGGTGCCTTTTGCTTTAAGGAATGCATACCGGCCGGGCCAACATTCAGCTGTAATTGATTTTTAAGTCCCGCTGGATCTGCTCCAGCGTTTTGCCCTTTGTTTCCGGCATCAGCTTTACCGAGAACAGCAGCTGCAGTCCCATCATGACGGCAAAGAACATGAAGGCATGACCCGGTCCGATGGCCGGGCTGTTGATGGCCACCGGAAAGGTCCAGGAGATCATTACAGCAAAGAACCAGTGCGTAAAGCTGCCCAGCGACTGTCCCTTGGAGCGGATGGAATTCGGGAAGATTTCCGAAATGAATACCCAGATCACGATGCCGTCCGACAGGCCGAAAAAGAACATGTAGCCCAGGAGAAAAAACACAATGCCCGGGCCATCGAAATGATTGCCGTAAAACGTCCAGGCAATAAGGCTCATGAACAGGATCAGGCCCATCGACCCGAGGATCATCAGGCTCCGGCGCCCGAACCGGTCGATGAGGAACATGCCGATCACCAGCACAATGACCTTGGTGATGCCGATGAAGATCGGCAGCAGGTAGGCGTTGCCCACGCTCATACCCGTCATGGCAAAGATGC
>DATAGL010000280.1:0-1808 GCA_036263755.1 Chitinophagaceae bacterium
GATTGACGATTTACGATTGACGATTGACGATTGCCCAGACGAAAGGTAATCCCTGAATCTTCCAGGTTGCAATGTTGTTCCCCCTAAAGCTCTTTACATAATAATTACCAGCCTAATTCCTAACTCCAAATACCAAATTCCCAATTCCAAACACCTAATTCCCACTGCTCAATTCCCTCCACTCCCGCGCAGCACCTGCCCTACCACCTCCAGCGCTGCTTCATCGGGGATACGACCCGAACGGACGGTTTCGCCCAGGAACTGGATCTCCTTTTTCAGCAGGGTATAAGCCGGCCAGGCGGGTAATCCGGCGCCGTTTGGATTGCCGGTCTTCACAAAGTTGACCCAGTAATCCGACATCGTTTGGGCCAGCTGTTCATCCACCGGCTTCCAGGAACGTTGAACGAATTTCAGGTTGTTGAACGCATAGGGCACTTCACCGGTATGAAAGGCGCCATATTTTACGTATTCACCGGTGGCCGGTACTTTCCGCGTGAAGCGGTACACATAAACAGGCCCGAGCAATGCCTGCTTATTGGCCCAGGCAAAGTTCTGCGCCCCGAACAGCATATCGCGCGAGAGCTTCAGCTGTGAAGCCGCAGCTTCGGCATCCGAGGTCCCGGGGTAATAGGAAAACAGAGCCAGGGCAAGATCCTTGTATGTTTCCTCCAGGTGGCTGATATAGGCATCCGCCTGACGCAAAGGACCGAAAAGCAGGCCCTCGTCTTCATTCCATCCGGTCAGCAAGGCTACACTGTTTTGTTTTTTCTGCTCAAAGAGCTGTGCTACCGTCGCCGGAAGGATATACCCATCCACAACGGGACCGCGGCCGGCATTGCCGCCTTTTTGCAGCAGTTCTTCAGCCGGCAGGGTCCGCAGGTCGGCGAGCGAAGCGGCATTGATTGTTTTGGCAAAGGCAGCGCCCTGTACTTCGGCCTGGCCCAGGGACATCATGCCGCGGGAGAAGTTGGCACCGCTCTGTGCAATGGCGCGCCGGAATAAGCCTTTCGCCTGCGGGGAGGCCACCAGGCAATTCACGCTCATAGAACCGGCCGACTGACCGGCAATGGTTACCCGCTCCGGGTCGCCGCCAAAAGCCGCAATGTTTTCCCGGATCCACCGAAGGGCCGCGATCTGGTCCATCAGCCCGTAATTGCCCGAAGCATTACGCCCGGATTCCTTCGTCAGCTCCGGATGGGCCAGGAATCCGAATACGCCGACCCGGTAATTGATACTGACCACTACAATGCCTTTCGCTGCCAGTACCGCGCCATCGTAGATCGGTACGGCACTGCCTCCGGAAACAAAGCCGCCGCCATAGATCCATACCAGCACCGGCAGTTTTTCACCGCCCGGGCGGGCTCCCGACCAAACATTCAGGTAGAGGCAGTCTTCCGAGATCGGTGCTTCCGGGATGAGAAATTCGGAAGTCCACATGCTGAAAGGGGCCGGCTTGCCCTGCATCGGCGAAGGTCCGAACCGTGTGGCGTCGCGTACACCCGTCCAGGCCGCCGCCGGCTGCGGTTCCTTCCAGCGCAGCGCGCCCAGCGGCGGAGCCGCAAAAGGAATGCCCTTATAAACATTGATGTCCTTTTCAGTAGTGCCCCGAAGCTGCCCTTCCTCCACCTGCACGACAGGAGACTGCTGGGCGGCAGCCGGAGCAAATACTCCCGGGACAAAGAGCAGACAGGTCAGGAAGAATACATACGGAGCATTTACCCGATTCCAATTCATGTGGGTGGATGTTTTACGATGCCTGATGCCTTTACAGCAATGAGCTTTTACCAGATTGTAAGATTGGTTTCGCG
>DATAGL010000281.1:0-4571 GCA_036263755.1 Chitinophagaceae bacterium
TGACGATTTTATTCATCTGGAAGGGTCTTTATGACCTGGAACAGCCAGGAAGGGGCCTTTTTTATACCGGTCCAATAGGGGAATGAAGGAAGTTTAACGGCAAACGGGCCAGCCGCAAACCAACGGGTGAACGCGTAAACCTGTGAACCCGTAAACTTTCCGAACTTCATACCTTAAACGTTCAACCCAAAACCTTGCTGCTCCTCTACGTCACCCTCGCCATCCTGGTCCTTTCCGTGGCTGCGTATTACCTGCAGGACCGGTTTATTTTCAAGCCGGAGAAGCTGAAAGCGGATTTCCGGTTTCAATACGATGCGCCGTTCCGGGAGCTGAATTTCGACCGGGGTCCCGGTGTACGGATCAACGGACTGCATTTTTACCGCGAGCAGCCAAAGGGACTGATCCTTTATTTCCACGGCAACACCCGGAGCATCAAGGGTTGGGCGAAGTACGCCCGCGACCTGTACCGGTACGACTACGACGTGGTGCTGGTGGATTACCGGGGTTTCGGCAAAAGCACCGGTAAAAGGGGCGAGCGCGAACTGCTGGAAGACATGCAGGCCGTGTACGAGGAACTGGCCACGCGCTACGGCGAAGACCATCTTATCGTGTACGGACGAAGCCTGGGCAGCGGTTTTGCCGCCAAAGTGGCTTCCGACAACCGGCCCCGCTACCTCATTCTCGAAGCGCCCTATTACAATTTCCAGCGGGTGGTGGAGCGGTTCCTTCCCTTCCTTCCCGTGCGGCTGGTGCTGCGCTACCACCTGCGTACCGACCAGTGGATGACCCGGGTGCGCTGCCCTGTGTATATCCTCCATGGAACCCGCGACTGGCTCATCCCCCTGCGGCACAGCGAAGCCCTGCTGCAGATCAACCCGCGCATCATTACACTCATCCGGATTGAAGGCGCCGGCCACAACAGCTTGACAAGGTTCCCTGAATATCATAACTTCATCCGCGATATCCTGAAGTACTGAACCGGATCCCCTTTGTTAAGGACTGCTTAAATAACGTTTTTCTAGTAACAAAATCCGCTTCATTTGCCTCATACAGAAAAGCCTGAACCATGAACTACCTCTACTTACTGCTGCTTACCACGCTCCTTTCACTTTCTGCCTGCCGCTCGGCCAGTAAAGCCTATGAAAAGGGCGATTACAACGATGCGATCGAACTGGCGATCAAGAAGCTCCAGAAAGATCCCTACGATCATTCTTCGCGGGAAACCCTGAAAAAAGCCTATACGTTTGCCGTCAACCGGCACGAGGAAAAAATCCGCGACCTGTCGTCCGGCAACACGACCAACCGGTACGATCATATTTACCAGGAATACCGCCTGCTGCAGGGATTGTACGATAAAATCAGCCGCTACCCGAGCATACAGGCTTACGTCAAGCCCACGAATTACAACAGCTATATCGACACCTACCGCGACAAGGCCGCTGAAGCACATGCCGAAAAAGGCCTGGCCTGGATGGAAGAAGGCAAAAAATCATCTTACCGGCAGGCGTACGAAGAATTCAGGGCCGCCCAGCGCTACAAGCCGGGCGACGTGGACCTGAAGCGCAAGGCCGAGGAAGCCTATGATGCCGCAACGGTGCATGTACTGGTGCTGCCCATGGATCCGTACAACAACAGCTACTATTACAGCAACAGCTCGTACCGGATGCGCAATTTCCAGGACGAGCTCCTGCGCAGCCTCAACTTCAACCACAGCAACAATTTTGTAAAGTTCCATACCCAGTGGGACGACCGCACCCGCAACGGAAAACCCGATGAGGTGCTGGAAATGCGCCTGGGCCGCATCCAGATCGGGCAGCCTTATGACGAGCGCTCCGTCCGCGAGGTATCGGCCGAAGTGGTCATCAAGGAAGTGGTGCACAAGAAAGATTCCGTGACGAAGGAATACGGCAAGGTATACGCCAAAATCACCACCACCCGGCGTACCCTCGTTTCAGAAGCCGACCTGTTCGTGATCAGCCGCGATGCGGACGGCCGCACGATGTGGTCCGACAATTTCCGGGGCGAGCACCAGTGGCAGACCGAGTTTGCTACCTATACCGGCGATGAGCGCGCCCTGAGTGCAAACGACAAAAAACAACTGAATCAGCGCGAAGACCGCGCCCCCGAAGCCGATGACATCACCGACCAGCTCCTCCGGAAGATATCCAACGACCTTTCCTACCGGCTGCGCAATTATTATCAGCGCTACCAGTAGTGAATGGGTCAATGGGTGAATGGGTGAATCTGTAGGTGAATGGGAGGGGAGGTGAATGTGCAGATGTGCAAATGTGCGGATGTGCAAATAAAAATATGCAGATGCAGGGTTTGGGATGGAAAAATCGTACACCGTACATCGTAAATCGCACATCCAACTAAGGATGAATCCGGTATAATACTCCCTTTACGTCTTTGCGGATCTTCGCGTCTTTGCGTGCCACAAAAGCCGCGGATGAAAAGCATATTCCGCAAATACCGAAAGCCTCCCATAGCTCCTTTTCTCCTTAATCCTGCGCGAAACCATTCATCCTTTAATCCAACCCCAAACTACAAACCACAAACAAATTCCGATGCCTAGCTTTGCAGATCATGACCCGGCGCGGAAGACGCATACGGAGAACTCTTTTTTCCCTGCTTGCCCTGTACGTGGCGGGCGGTATAGCCCTGTACCTGTTGCAGGATAAGCTGCTGTTTCATCCGGAGCCCCTGGCGCCGGACCACCGCTTCCGGATCCGGCAGCCTTTCCGGGAATGGAACATTGAGCGGGGAGGCCGCAACCTGAACGTGTTGCAGTTCACCACGGCCCGCCCCTTCCGCGGGATCGTGCTGTACTTTCACGGCAACATGCGCAACGCGGAGCGTTACGCACCGGTGATGCCGGTATTTACGGACCTGGGTTATGAAGTCTGGATGCCGGATTACCCCGGTTTCGGGAAAAGCACCGGACAGCGCACCGAAGAGGCCATGTATGCGGACGCCCACTACCTCTATGAACAGGCAGTGCAGCATTACGGTCCGGAAAATATTGTGATCTATGGCCGGTCCATCGGGACCGGTGTGGCGGCCTGGCTGGCCGCCCGGGCGCCCAGCCGGCGGTTGTTGCTGGAAACGCCCTACTACAGCATTGATGCCCTCGCCCGCAGCTATTTCCCCTTTTATCCTACCCTGCCCGGCACCCGCTACGCCTTTCCCATCTACCGGTACCTGAAGACCGTGAAAGCCCCCGTCACCCTGTTTCATGGCACCCGCGATGAGGTGGTGCCCTACCGGCAGGCCCGGCGCCTTCACCGGGAAAACCCGGGCACAGAGCTGATCACGGTACCGGGCGGCATGCACAACAACCTTTTCCGTTACGGGCAGGTGACGGATCATATCCGGCGACTGCTCGGCCCTGAAAATTAAATAGGCACTACGGAACGGCTGCGGTTCTTCTTCAGGCGGGCCGGCACGGCGGCCAGTACTTCCTCCTTCAGCACGCCGGTGAGGCGGTGCTTGAGGTAGTTGCGGTGGGTAACAAGACTGACTTCGCGCACCGGTGCCGGCGACCGGAAATAACGGAGGTGTTTCTGCTGGCGGCCGGTCATGTCCAGGGTGGCCAGCTCCGGAATGATGGTGATGCCATCGTTGGTATCCACCAGGCGCCGCAGGGTTTCGATGGAACCGGCCGCATACTCGAAATGGCTGCCCTCCCGGCTGCTCTTGCGCAGCTCACAGAGGTTGACGATCTGGGAGCGGAAGCAATGGCCTTCTTCCAGCAGCCACAGCTTCTCCGGGTCAATATCGGCTGGCAGTACATAGTTCTTCTTGTAAGCTGCGTTGGAGCGCGAAACGTAGGCTACCAGCTCCTCATAGAACAGGGGTTGCTCCTGCAGCCCCGCATCGGAAAGTGGGGTGACCAGCAGGCCGGCATCGATGCGGCCGTCGCGTAGCCGGGCGATCACCGCGTCGGTGGTGAGTTCATGGATGATCAGCTTTACTTTCGGGTAGTTCTTCGTGAAGCGGGGTACGAACAGCGGCAGCAGGTAAGGCGCCAGCGTAGGGATGATGCCTACGGACAGCTGCCCCTGCACAATACCCTTTTGCACCTGCGTGATTTCCTGGATGACCGAGCATTCGGCAATGATCTTGCGGGCCTGGGCGATGATGGCGGCGCCTGCCTCGGTAGGCAGCACCGGTTGCCGCGAACGGTCGAAGAGGCGCATCCCCAGTTCTTCTTCCAGCTTCTGCACCTGCATGCTTAGGGTAGGCTGGGTCACGAAGCACTGGGCTGCGGCCTTGGCAAAATGACGCGTATTGTCGATGGCAATGATGTATTCCAGCTGGGTAAAAGTCATGTGATAGTCTGTGTCTATTACTCCATAAAATTAATTGATTTGCTTTATGAGTCCAATTCCGCAACTTTTGCGTAGAAGAAACTTTGACTGTATATGAGCGAACAAAAGAAACTGACCACAGCCTCTGGCATTCCTTACTATCACCACGAAGACACCAAAAGCGTCGGCCAGCGCGGCCCGCTGCTGCTGGAAGATTTTATCCTCCATGAAAAGCTTGCCCACTTCAACCGCGAGCGCATC
>DATAGL010000282.1:0-1875 GCA_036263755.1 Chitinophagaceae bacterium
TATGCGCGTGAACGGCAACGCCATGATCAACGCGGGCATCCACAGCGGCGACGTGGTGATCGTGGACCGCTCCATCAAGGCCACCTCCGGCAAGGTGATCATCGCCGTGCTCAACGGCGAAATGCTCATCCGCCGCTACGAAGAGCACCAGAAGCGCGTGCGCCTCGTGCCCGCCACCCGCAAGCTGGCCACCATCGACGTGGACCCGGCAGCCGAGTTCTCGGTCTGGGGCGTGGTGACGTATGTGATCCATGGGTTGTGAGGAATGGACGTTGAACGTTTAAAGTTTAACGTGTGAAGTTTAACGGGGTTCCAGTGTTCACCTGTTCACAAGTGTGGTTGGCTTGTTTGCAGTTTGCACGTTTGCTTGTTTGCAATCCGGGCACCCGCAGGGCCATTAGCGGAAAAGAGTAACTTGTGTAGCCCCAAATTGAATCGTCAATCGTCAATCGTCAATCGTCAATCGTCAATCGTCAATCGTCAATCGAACACATCGTACATCATAAATCGTACATCGAATTGTTTGCCATCGTCGACTGTAACGCGTTTTATTGTTCCTGCGAGAAAGTGTTCCGGCCGGAGCTCGAAGGAAAGCCGGTCGTGGTGCTGAGCAACAACGACGGGTGCATCATCGCGCGTACCGACGAGGCCAGGGCACTGGGCGTGGACATGTCCGGCCCCTACTTCCTTGCCCGCCCGCTGATCGAACAGTACGAGGTGGCCGTGTTTTCCTCCAACTATAACCTGTACGGCGACCTGAGCCGGCGCGTGATGGAAGTGCTCCGCACCCTGGCGGGGGAAGCCGCGGTGGAAGTGTATTCGGTGGACGAAGCCTTCGTGGCCCTGCCGCCGCTTTCCGCCGATGCGCTGGAGGCCCTGGCCGTACAGCTGCGCGACACGATATACCAATGGACCGGCATCCGCGTATCCATCGGCATCGCGCCCACCAAAACCCTGTCGAAGCTGGCCAACCGGCTGGCCAAGAAAAATAAAAGGGCTACCGGCTGCATCCGGGTGCTCTCCACCCCCGAAGCCATCGCCGCCGCCCTGGAAGCCACGCCGGTCCGTGAAGTCTGGGGCATCGGCACCCGCTACGCCGACAAACTGGATACCTGGGGCTTTTCCTCCGCCGCCGACCTGCGTGCCGTCACCGAAGAATGGGCCCGCGCGCACCTGGGCGGCGTGGTCGGCGCGCGCCTCGTGCGGGAACTGAACGGCGAAGACAGCCTGCCGCTGCAGGATCCGCTCCTCACCAAAAAAATGATCGCCACCACCCGCATGTTCGGCCATATGGTGACCGAATTTTCCGACATCCGCGAGGCCGTGGCCACCTATGCCGGCCGCGCCGCCGAAAAGCTGCGCCGGCAGGGCAGCGCCGCCTCGGTGGTCAGCGTCTTCCTCGTTGCGCACGAAAAGGCCGACGGACCCCGCTTTACCCAGGGGCCCACGGTCCAGGCACAAACCATCCTGCCCGTTCCGGCATCGTCCACCCCCGTACTGGTAAAGGCGGCCGGCGACCTGGCGGCAACGCTGTACCGTTCCGGGAAAAAATACAAAAAGGCCGGAGTGGTGCTGAGCGGGCTCGTACCCGACGACGCGGTACAGGGCAACCTGTTCGAGGAAGGGCGGAGCGTCGGCCGGTACCTGATGGAGCTGATGGACAACATCAATTTCAGCATGCGGGGCGATGTGGTGAAAGTGGCCGCCACCGGCACGAAGCAGGACTGGAAGATGCGCCGGCATTTTCACTCGCCCCGGTATACCACGCGCTGGGAAGAACTGTATACCGTCAGCTGAGGCCCGCTTCGGCGAGCAGGGCCGGGGCCGGCCGGTAGCGCGGCTCTTTTTCGGACAGCCGCTGCAGCAGCCCGGCCA
>DATAGL010000283.1:0-4647 GCA_036263755.1 Chitinophagaceae bacterium
ATAAATCTTATTACCTCGCAAATTGTTGATGCCGCTATAAAGGTTCATAATTTTTTAGGTCCCGGGTTGTTTGAGTCCGTATATGAGCAAACATTACAGTATGAGTTAAGGAAACGTGGGTTTATGGTCGAATCGCAGGTACCTATTCCTGTTTATTATGATCAAATGAAGATGGAAGTAGGCTTTCGGGCCGACTTGAAAGTTGATAAAAAAGTACTTGTGGAAATCAAATCTATTGATGCGCTTGCTCCTGTTCATAAGAAGCAAATGCTGACCTACTTGCGGTTAACTAACCTCAGGATTGGCTTATTGATCAATTTCAATGAAGAGCTGCTAAAGAACGGAATCGTACGCCTCCTGAACAAGTATGCAACCTGACTCTGCTTCTCTGTTCGCTCTGCGCGAAACCAAGCCACAAAATGAAAGAAGCCACCCTCCCGGATGGCTTTTCGCATATTTTTCGGATGAACCGCTCTTTTACATCAGCAGTCCGCCGTCCACGTTCAGCACCTGGCCGGTTACGTAGGCGCTGAGGTGGGAAGCAAGGAACACCGTGACGTTGGCGATGTCTTCGGCGGTGCCGAACTTGCCCAGCGGGATGCCGGCCTTGTACTTGTCGGCCTGCTCGCCTTCTTTGAGGTAGGAGGTCATATCGGTCTCCACGAAGCCCGGCGCAATAACGTTGCAGCGGATGTTGCGCGAGCCGAGCTCTTTGGCCACCGACTTCGAAAAGCCGATGATGCCGGCTTTGGAAGCCGCATAGGAACTCTGGCCGGCATTGCCCATAATCCCGATCACCGAGCTCATGTTGATGATGGAGCCGCTGCGGGCCTTCATCATCGGGCGGATCACCTGCTTGGTCATATTGAAGATGCTTTTCAGGTTGATCTGCATGACCTCGTCCCACTGGTCGGGCGTCATGCGCAGCAGGAGGTTGTCTTTGGAGATACCGGCATTGTTCACGCAGATGTCCACGCTGCCGAATTCCTTCACCACTTCATTCACAAACGACTCGCATTCGGTAAAATCGCCCGCGTTGCTGCGCCAGGCCCTGGCCTTCACGCCCAGCGCCGTAAGCCGCTCCTCGAGGTTCTTTGCCTTTTCGGCGCTGCCTTCGCTGATATAGGTAAAAGCCACATGGGCGCCGTGCTCGGCCAGTTTCAGCGCAATGCCTTCGCCGATCCCGCGCGCCGCGCCGGTAACAATGGCAACTTTATTTTCCAGAAGTTTCATGTTGGTTGATTGATTAAGGCCTGTTTTCTTTCCGCACAAAGTAAACGACTCCGTTTTTATCATCGGAAATAAAAAAGGAATTTTTATCGGCCTGCAGCACATCACAAGGCCGTCCGTACCGCGTGCTTTCCGAACGGCCGGACAGGAACCCGGAGACGACGGGCCGGTAGGCGCCGCCGGGGAGCAGCTGCACCACGGCGTTGCCCCGCTCGCGCCATACCGAAGTGCTTCCGTGCAGCGCTACCAGGAAACTGTTGTTGAGCAGCGAATCGGAAAAGCCGGTGAGGTAATCAAAGCCAAGAGGGGCCGTATGGGCCGCAAAACCCCAGGGGGCCACGGGCGGCGGCACCACGAAAGACGCCCGCACCGAGTCCTTGAACTGCCCGTCGGGGTATACCTTTTTCCGGTACTGGTAGTAGAACGGCCAGCCGTAAAAGCCGCCCTCCCGCACCGGGTGAAAAAGATCTTCGGGCCGGTCCGGACCAATGCCATCGCGGCCCATGCCCGTGACCCAGAGCACGCCGCCCACCCACTTCAGGCCTACGGAATTGCGCAGGCCGCGGGCCCATACTTTTTGCCCGCTGCCGTCGGGGTTCAGCTCGAGGATGGTGGCCCGCACTTCTTCCGTTTCCACGCAGGCATTGCAGGAGGAGCCCACGCTGACATACAGCTTGTCGCCGCGCACCGCCAGGCTGCGCGTGAGGTGCCAGCCGCCGTACTTGTAATGCAGGCCGTAATCGGGGAAGCGGGCGATGACGCGGCCTGTGCCGGAAGGACGCGCCGACCCCGGCTCGTAATCGTACGCGGTTAGCTTGCCGGTTTCGGCTACGAAAAGGGTGTGCCGGCCGTTCTTCGAATAGAACGCCACCGAGTTCGGATTGCGCAGGCTGTCAAGGAAAACCGTCACCCGCCCGAAGCGCTGCTCCGCTTCGTTCCAGTCTTCCAGGATGAGTACCCGGCCCCGTTTGTTGTCGCTGCGGTTATACAGGTCGGTGAGAAACAGCCGGCCTTCGGGGCTGCGGGTGAAAAAGCGCGGCCGCTTCAGGCCCTCGGCCGCCACCCGGACCCGGTAGCCGGCCGGAACTTTGAGCGAAAACCGCAGTCCCTTGCGCAGGCTGATGACCTGCGGCTCCAGGCGCAGCGACTGTCCGCCGGCCGCAGCGGCCCAGAGCAGAAGCAACAGAAAAGGAAAAAGTCGTGTCATGCTACCGGGAACGAATATCGATCACCAACGGTAAGAACGGTGCCGGACCGGGAAAGAAAATATCCCAAACCCATATTCATGGGTAACGGGAAAACCCGATATCAACAGTCCGTTTCCTAAAAGCGAAAAACAGACAACAACAACTGAATCAGCGCCATCCCGCCCTCTCATCAGCGTCATCTGCGATCCATCAGCGCCATCCGTGATCACAGTTCGTACGCCGGAATCCGCACATCGTACATCATCCGGATTCCGGCCCCGTTGCTTCGCGTTAACTATGCGGTCCGACCCCTCTGAAAACGCATCCCTGCGAGAAACCAACCAAAACTCCTGCCTTCGTATGACCAGCTGCCGGGTGCGACCCCTGCCCTTTCTGACGCTTCTGTTTTTCTGGTTCCTGCTGCCTTTTGCTGGAGCCGCCCAGGCCGTGCCGGCCAACGATGCCTGCACCGGGGCCGGCGTCATTGCCGTACCCAACGGGGGATACGGACTCGGTAAATTTGTGTCCGCCACCGCCGACCTTACCAAAGCCACCGTGCAGCCGGGCGAATCTTTTGCCCCGGCGATCGTCGTGGCCGGGCAGAACAAAAAATCCGTCTGGTACAAATTTTCCCTCGGCACCACCCGCAGCGTCCGCGTTACCCTGAAACAGCCGGGTGTGGACATTGCCGCCGGCGACGTAGGCTTCACCGTGTACCAGGGCAGCAAATGCCTGCCGGCCGAAACCGACCTCAGTTCAAAGCTCACGCCCATCGCGCTTTTTGGTGAAACCTTTCACCCCTGCGTGGATGAAGGCGAATACTATATCCAGATCTCCGCCCGGGCCGGCGCCAACGGCCCCGTGTTCCTGCAGCTTGATGTGGACCAGCCCGTTGCCCCGTACGACCGGCCCTCCGCCCCTTCGGAATTCGGGAAGCTGGCGCAGCACACCAACACCGCCATTGATTTCGACGTGGAATGCCAGTCGCTGGAAGACGCGACCGAAACCTGTATCGTAAACGGAAAGGACAAGGGCTTCCAGCGCAGCACCTGGCACACCTTCACCACGCCCGCCTACTTCGATTACCTCGCCCTCCTGATGGCCAAGCACGCTTCCGGCTCCGGCACCCACACGGTGGGCTACCGCCTCTATAAAGGCGATGTGAAGACCGCCGGCCGTGCCGGACTGCAGCCTGTGGGCGACTGCGATACGCTGATCCTGCGCGGCTACTATGCCGGCGTCAAAACCTGGAACTGCGGCCAGCTCGACCCCAACACCACCTACACCGTACAGTTCCTCTACCGCAACGATTTTATCCAGAAAGTGCGTCTTTCCGTGCAGGCTACCGGCACCGGCGCGGCTGCAGGCCCCGAGCCGAAGCTTTCGAAGATCGGTGCGTCCAACCGCCTGGGCGTGCTGAAAACCAGCAACAGCGGTGCCCGCAACGATGCCTCCGACAAGCTGGCCTGCAACACCCGCCACACCGCCCACCCCTGTGCCTATGCACAGCCGGCGGCCGGTATCGACTACAACGGCCAGAAGTACAACCTGAGCACCTTCTTCACCTTCGAGCTTCCTTCGATGTCGAAGGTGAATTTTTACGCCTACGCCGAAACCTGCGGCCCCACCAATGTGCGGATGCGGCTGTACCGGAAACCGCCGACCGAAAACTGCGGCGACCTCGATGCGGCCAGCCTTGTGCAGGAGTTCGACTACTATGAAGACCTCGACTGCCTGCCGGCCGGCAAGTACACCCTGCAGGTGATGGGCCGCGATACGGCTTATGATCAGAGTTTCTATTATGCCAGCCTCGGTGATGATATCCTCTGCATCCGTTACCACCTGGGCATGCCCTTCGACCTCACCCTTACCGTGCAGTCGGTAAAGGAGGGCGCCCGCTTCTCCCTGAAAAATAAAACAGCTTATGATGGCATCAATGCTGCGGGTGGTGTGCTGAAACCGCTGGTGCCTGGCACCGTATATACGGCCGTTAAGGATACGTTCGGCTGTGAGAACTCGGTGCTTCCCGAATCGGCCTGCACCACCGTCAACGGGTATGCCCCCACCAAGGCCATGTACCGCCAGCTGGCCGTGGCCGACTCCGGCATCCTCACCATGAGCAATGCGGAGTACCCGCTGTACTATAAGCTGTTCAAGGGTGATGCCGCCGCGCTGGCCACCGCGCAGAACGCCTACACGTACCCGAAGCAACTGAAGGGGCTGGAAGACC
>DATAGL010000284.1:0-4298 GCA_036263755.1 Chitinophagaceae bacterium
GATTGACGATTGACGATTGACGATTGCTCGTTGGTGGTTTGTAGTTGGTGGTTTGTGGTTGTTTCCGTTGAAACAGCATTCACTGCTACACCCATTTCCCTACCATTCACCCATTCACCCATTGACTCATTCACTCCGAAGCACACGCCGTCGCCGAAACCGTCCAGCAGGAGCGCGCCGGCCTCGGTGGCGAAATGAATGAGGTGCTCGTCGGCCGTAGCACCGTTGCTGTCCACCATAATCACTACGGGGTGGCGCATCGCACGCAGCTCCAGTTCCATGAACATGCGGCGTACGGCCGGCATGGCCTGCGGGTGCCGGCTGCCCAGGCAAAGCACTACGGCTTCGTCGGCCGCCAGCGTTTCGAGGTGCGTAAAATCATTTAGCGGTGTATCGTCGGAGAAGCAATCTACCATCACGAAATTCAGCACCGGGTGCTTCCAGGGGGAAGCGACATAGCCGCTGTCCTCGAAGATGGGATAATATTTTTCGGTGAAGAGCCGGGCCGTTTCTTCTCCTGCCACTGTTGCTTCCGCCAGTCCGCTTTGCCAGGCCGCCGGGTACACGATCACTTTCAGGGTGCCGGGCAGGGCAAAGGAAAGCACCGCATTGCCCGTGAACAGGTAATCGGCTGCCGTGTCGGCGATCGTCCATTTATCCGTGGCGGCATCGTACCGGTAACCCACCGCTTCGAGGTCGGCGGGCCGGATTGCCTCCAGCAGGCTCAGGTCCGCGATCACCACGGGCACCTGTCCGCCGCCGATGTTCTGCAGGGCGAAGGAAGTCCTCCGCTTGTAATGGAACGGATCGTAGGGCAGGCGGCTGATTTCAGGAATGGACGATTGACGATTGACGATTGAAGATTGTTGGTTGTTGGTTGGTGGCTGGTGGTTGGTGGTTGTTTCCATGGAAACAGCATTCACTGCTACACCCATTGCCTTACCATTCACCGATTGACCCATTGACCCATTCACTCCGGACCCATTCACTCCGTTCGCCCCGTTTCTCCCCGCATACCGCTTCACCAGGTCGCGGCACACCGGGATCTCCAGCTCGGGGTCTTCGGTCAGGGAAACACGGATGGTATCGCCCAGCCCGTCTTCGAGCAGCGTGCCGATGCCCACGGCACTTTTGATGCGTCCATCCTCCCCATCGCCGGCTTCGGTAACGCCGAGGTGGAGGGGGTAGCATTCGCCGAACTCGTCCTGCATGTGCCGGACGAGCAGGCGGTAGGCCTGCACCATTACCTGGGGGTTGCTGGACTTCATGCTCAGCACGATGTTGTGGTAGCTTTCCCCGCGGGCGATGCGCAGGAACTCCATGGCGCTTTCCACCATGCCGATAGGCGTATCGCCGTAGCGGCTCATGATGCGGTCGGAAAGGGAACCGTGGTTGGTGCCGATGCGCATGGCCGTACCGTATTCCTTACAGATCCGCACCAGCGGCGTAAAGCGGTCGCGGATGCGTTCGATCTCTTCGGCATAGTCGGCGTCGGTATAGTCGATCAGCTCGAACTTTTTCTTGTCCACATAGTTGCCGGGGTTTACCCGAACCTTCTCCACGATGCGGGCCGCGATTTCCGCGGCATTCGGCGTAAAGTGGATATCGGCTACCAGAGGTACCGAGTATCCCTGCCGGTTCAGTTCCTGCCGGATAAGCAGGAGGTTCTCGGCTTCTTTTTTAGAGGGGGCGGTGATGCGCACCAGCTCGGCCCCGGCCTCGATGCACCGGATCGTTTGCGCGACGGTGGCGGCGGTGTCCATGGTATCGGTGGTGGTCATCGTTTGCACGCGCACAGGATGGCCATTACCCAGGAGCAGGTCGCCCACCCGTACTTCGCGTGTCTTCAGCCGCCTGTACTGTGTCAGGCTTTCACAATAAAACTGCATACACTAATTGGATCCGGCCATTTCGACCGGAGGTGGGGGCAAAGGTAGTCAATCGGCAAGGGAATGGCACTACCATTCGTTGCCGGTACCGCCGCCCTGGTTATTCTGCTTCAGCCGCTGCTGCAGGGCCTTTTCCCGCTCCTGCAACCGCTGGAGGCGGCGCTCCGCCTCTTTCTGGCTCATGTTCGACTCGTTGTTCTTTTTCTCCTTCTGGTCCTTCTGCTGCTGCTGTTGCTGCTTTTTGAGCTCCCGCAGGGCTTTCTGCAGGTTTTCGCGGGCCTGCGTATCGTCGGGGGCCAGGCGCAGGGCGTGCTTATATGCCTCGATGGAAGCTTCCAGCGATTGCTGGCGGCTGTGGGCCACGCCTTCGTTGTAATAGGCTACGCTGCGCACCGCCCGGTCGTGCTCCGGGCCCTGCAGCTGCTGAAGCAGGGCAATGGCTTCCTTGTTCCGCTTCTGGCGGTAGAGAACGGCGGCCAGGTTGCGCCGGGCAGCCACGTTGCCGGGCTCTTTTTTCAGGGCTTCGCGGTAATGACGCTCGGCCTGCGGCCAGGCCGACAGCCGGTAGAATTCGTTGCCGAGGCGGATGGAGTTCGCTACATTCTGGGCCCGGAGGGCACTGGCGAAGAGCAGCAGGAGCAGGAGCAGTCCGCTATTTTTCATGCAAGGATCTTTTTGCGTTCGGGAATGAACAGCTCTGCCATCAGCAGGAGGAGCATCGGCGCCACCAGCCAGGGGTAGAGCGGGGTAAAATTCATCAGCGAGGTATCGGCGAGGGCTTTTTTCTCGATCTGCCCCAGCTGCGCCAGCAGGGCCTTGACGACGGCCTCGCTGCCGGTGAGCTCCAGGTACTGGCCCCGGGTGGCCGCCGCTATCTCCATCAGCAGCCGCTCGTTGAGCTGCGACACCACCACCTTCCCGGATGCGTCGCGCCGCGGCAGGCCGGTAGCCGGATCGGTGATCGTGGCCCCTTCCGGGGAACCTACCCCCACAGTGTATACCATGATGGCGTTGCCGGCCAGTTCCTGGGCCTTGGCCACCGCCTCGGCATCGTGGGCTTCCCCGTCGGAAATGAGGATAATGGCCTTGAACCGCTCGGCCTGGGGGTCGAAGGCCAGCGCCGCTTTCTCGAGGGCTTCGGTCATGGCGGTACCCTGGGCCTTGATCATGGAGGGGTCGGCAGCGGCCAGGTACATGCGGGCCGCATTGTGGTCGAAGCTCAGGGGCATCTGCAGGTAAGCGTGGCCGGCAAAGGTGAGCAGTCCGAACCGGTCGTTGGGTGAGGCGTCGATCAGGCGCGTGACCATGCTTTTGGCGCGCTCCAGCCGGCTGGGAGCGATATCCTCGGCCATCATCGAATTGCTGACGTCCAGGGCAATGAGGATGTCGATGCCTTTCCGGGCTTCGGACGCCCCTTCTTCCGGGCTCCGCGGGTTGGTGAGGGCCAGGCAGCCCAGGGCCACCGAAACCAGCACCAGTGCCAGCTTCACACCCGACTTTACCGGCGAATGGCCGCGCAGCAGGTAGGTCACGAGCCGCGGATCGCCCAGCCGTTTCCGCTTGCGCCGGCGCCAGAGCGCATACCCCGCGTACAGCAGCAGCAGGAAGGGGATCAGCAGGAGCGACCAGAGCAGAAGGGGATACTGAAGGGAGGGCATTGCTGGAGTCTGGAATTAGGTATTGGGTATTAGGAATCAGGTATTAGAGGGTGGAAAACACCTTGCATAGGAATCACCGCCCTCCTTTCCCCTACGGGCAAATAACGTGCTAAATCAGCGCAGGCCTTTCAGGAAGCCCAGCTGGGCCAGGATGCCTTTCAGGATCTTCATGCGCGTGGCCACCATGTCGAAGTCGCGCCCTTCCTTTTCCAGGTTGAGCACGAAGAAGTAAGGATGCTTGTTTTCTTCCACCCAGCCGACCACCCAGCCCAGGTTGCGCGTACGGGCCGTATCCTGGTAGCCCCAGCCGGTCTTATAGCTCAGCCGGTACTGCGGGTTGTCTTCCATCAGCATTGCTTTTTTCACGAGCTCCTGGTTGAGTTTGTGGAAGGGCAGCTGGTTGAAGTAAAGACGCTTTACCAGTCCCAGTTGCTCGTCGGGACGAATGGTGAGGCTGCCGTCGAGCCAGAAGGTATCGATGCGGGTGGTGATCTTTTTGGAGCCATAGGCCAGCGTGTCCAGCCAGTGCTGCATCGTATCGCGGCCGATGCGGCGGGCCACTTCCTGGTAATAGGGCACGGCCGACACACGGAACGCCTCGTGCATGGTCAGGTCGCGGTTCCAGTCGGCTATGGAGCGCTGCACGCCGTCCCAGGGAATGACCATGCTGTCGCCCGAGATGTCGCCGGTCTGCAGTCCGATCAACGAATTGACGATCTTGAAGGTGGAAGCCGGCAGGTAGGCGCTGTCG
>DATAGL010000285.1:0-2108 GCA_036263755.1 Chitinophagaceae bacterium
CGGCATCCAGAGCGCGATGAAAGGGATCTACGGACTGGATGACAGCGACAAGAAAGCCTTCAAAAAAGAGATGCTCGCCCGCTCCGCCAAATGGGCGCCCTACCGCACCTATGCCTGCCTGCATTTATGGCGGTGGAAAGACGGGACCACGGATTAACCCGATTTTGAAGGGATTTGCAGGATGTTTCCGGGAAGGCGACGGTATACAAAAAAGAAGTAGCTTCAATGGAGTAAAAAGCAAATATGGTTGAACAAATCAGGCACCTGTTGGCTGGCAGTTTCTTTGTTGCGGCAGGCTTTTTCCAATCGGCAACGGCACAAAACCCTCCCGCGGAAAGCAAAGTGTTTGCCGGCAAGGTCAAATTCCTGACGACCGAAAACTTCTTCAACAACTTAAAGGCGCACGAGGATTATGTAGGACTGATCCTCTTCTTCAACATCTCGAAGAAGCCATTGACCGTGGCCGGGATCACAAAAGAATATGACAATGTGGAGGTTTCCCTGCGCGCCCAGAAGATCCCGCCCGGCGGTAAAGGCATCATCACCTTTACAATCCGGAACCCGGAACCCGGAGCCTTTAAAAATTCCTCCTTGATTTTTTTCCGGGAGTTCAATGAGCCGGTAGCCATTACCCTGAAAGGCCATTTCCTGGAAAGAGCTGCCACCAGCGCTGCATCCGGACGGTAAGCGGGTCCCCGACAGATGTCCGGGACCGCGGAGTAGCACGATGGAGCTTGATAGATTTGTTTCGCGCAGTGCTAAGGAGAAAAGGAGTTAAGGAGGTAATTCTCCGCGTCCTCCTTTCCTCCTTAGCTCTGCGCGAAACTTAATCCCTTAATCCAACCCCAAACGGCAAACTCCAAACCCTAAACCTCCTCACGAACTCCATCTTTCCTGCAAATAACTCTCCTCCACCACCGCGCCCAGTCCCGGCACTTCCGGCACTTCAATGACGCCGCCGGGACCGTACTGTATCCCGCCGATGACGGGGTCTTCGGTAAACATCAGGGGCGTATCGAAGTCGCAGTGCTCTATGGCGGGATGCGTCAGGGCGAGGTGCGCCGCGGCGGTCATCCCGATGCGCGATTCCATGAAGCCGCCGATCTGCAGGTGCATGCCGGCTGCGGCGGCCGCTGAAATGATCTTCTGCGCTTTATAGATGCCGCCGCTTTTCCCCAGCTTGATGTTGAACATCGGGCAGGCCCGGAGCCGGATGAGCCGCTCGGCATCGTGGTCGTCGCCGCAGCTTTCATCGGCCATAATAGGGATGGGCGAGGCGTCCGATACCCGGCCGAGGTCGAGGAACTGCCAGCGGGGAATGGGCTCTTCGCAATGCTCGATCCCGAAGGGCGCCAGGGCCTGCAGCACGGCGATGGCGGTGCCGGGATCGGGCCAGCCCTGGTTGGCGTCGATGCGCAGGGGTACGTCCGGGCCGATCGCCTCCCGGATGGCGCGGATACGGGCCACGTCGTCATCGGGCCGGCCGCCCAGCTTTACCTTGATGGCCGGGAATCCTTCGTCGCGGAAGCGCAGGGCATCGGCCGCCATCTTCTGCGGATCGCCGATGCTGACGGTCATATCGGTATGGAGCACTTTATCTTTTTTGCCGCCCAGGTATTGGTACAGCGGCAGCCCGGCCTGCCGGGCCGCAATGTCGTACAATGCCATATCGAACGCGCTCTTGATGCTGTAATTACCATAGATGACCCCGTCCATGGCGGCGGTGCAGGCCGCGATGTCGGTGGCGGGCAGGCCCGTCAGTACCCGGGCAAAGTAGCGGCCCACGATGGCGCAGGTGTCCACGCTTTCCCCGTTGATGGTGAGGTAGGGACTGCACTCGCCGTAGCCGGCGCAGCCGTCTTCCGTGCGGAGGATCACCACGACATTCTGCACACTGTGAATGGGACCCAGGGAGATAACAAAGGGCTCTTTCAGCGGGATGAACAGCTTGCTGATTTCTACCGAGCGGATAATCGTGCCTTGCATGCGCCAATTTACCCAAATATGTTCATGGAGCAGTTGATCCGTTGATCAGTTGATTGGTTGATAAGCGGGCGAATTCAGGTGGGGACAGGGATTGTCCGGATTATTTACAAAAAGCGAGAAAT
>DATAGL010000286.1:0-6149 GCA_036263755.1 Chitinophagaceae bacterium
CCCGGCCATTGAAATGTCGGAGCGGCTTTATCCTTCCATGAAATGGATGCCTGCGGCCGTTGGGTTTTTCTTCGGTGCCATGTTCATTTATGCCCTGGACAAATTCACGCCGCACCTACACATCAATTTCGGGGAAAATGAAAGCGAAGGCGCCCGTACCCAATGGCACCGCACCACGCTGCTGGTACTGGCCATAACCCTGCACAATATCCCGGAAGGACTGGCGGTGGGCGTGCTCTTCGGTGCTGCGGCCAACGGGATGCCGGAGGCCAGCATTGCAGGGGCGGTAGCCCTGGCGGTCGGGATCGGGATCCAGAACTTCCCCGAAGGGGTTGCAGTGGCCATGCCGCTGCGCCGGCACGGCGTTAGCCGGCTCCGGTCCTTCTGGTTCGGGCAGCTTTCCGCCATAGTGGAACCGGTGGCCGGTGTGGTCGGGGCGGTAGCGGTGCTGTACATGCAACCTATCCTTCCTTTTGCCCTGTCCTTTGCCGCCGGCGCCATGATCTACGTGGTGGTGGAAGAAGTGATCCCGGAAACGCAACGGGATAAATTCACCGACCGTTCGGTGCTCGGTTTTATCGGGGGCTTCCTGGTGATGATGATCCTGGATGTCGCGCTGGGGTAGCAACAGGTCTCCCGGATGTAATGAGGTGCAGCTGGATGGAAATGAACTTACGCCGGAAGCGGGAATTGTGCGGATCAACGTGATCCAACTCAGGGTGCAGAGCAGTGGCTGCCGGTTGTTCCGGCTTTCACTGGAAAATGCGCAGGCCACCACGATCATCTGATTTCCTTGCTACCGGCCCCAATTTCATATTTCCCAGTTCCACCCCAGGTCAGGAGCCCTTACTATCCAACCAGGCCCGGCAAAGGCCCCATCTGAGCATATTCCCCTTACCGGCCTATTTCTGCTTCAGGAGGTGCTTGAACCGGCTGTAGGTTTCCGGCTGGATGTTCAGGTAGGAAGCCAGGTGTTTTTGCGGCACGCGCTGCAGCATTTCGGGATTCCGGCTGATGAACTGAAGGAAGCGTTCCCGGGGGGTAAGCTTGAGCATCTCCATCTGCCACCGGTCCCGCAGCACCATGGTGTGTGTGATCACGAGGCGGCCCAGCCGCTCCATTTTTGCATTCTGTCCATAGATCTCCTCCAGGTCTTCATAACTGATGGAAACCAGCTCGGAAGGCTCCAGTGCCTCCAAGAAATACTCCGAGGGCATCCGGCTGTGAAAGGACTCCTGTACATGAATGATGTGGCCTTCGAGAGAAATCTGCGTATTCTCTTCTTCTTTATCTCTGCGGAAATATTTCCGCACCAGTCCCTTTATAATGAAATTAAAGTACTCTTCCACCTCACCGGGCCTGATCAGCACCTCCCTTTTGGCAAACCGGCGCACGCGCACCTTAGGAAGGATCAGTTGGGTATATTCTTCGGGTTCCAGGGGTACAAATTGTCTCAGGTAGTGAAAAAAAGGTTGTGTCTGGTCCATAATCAACGCTCATTTATCTCCTGTTTCCATAGCCGGTGCCCGGTACGGGAAGTAAAAAGTATATAGCAAATTTTGTACTATGGGAAAGTCTTAGTTTTGTCCGGCAAATTTTATAAACTAAAAAGCTGCTCAACATGACGCAAAAGATCAAAGTTGCCAATCCGGTGGTAGAACTGGATGGTGATGAAATGACCCGGATTATCTGGAAGTTCATCAAGGACAAGCTCATCCTCCCCTACCTGGATGTGGATATAAAATATTACGACCTGGGCATCGAATACCGCGACCAGACCAACGACCAGGTTACCGTTGACGCAGCCAATGCCATCCGCCAGTACGGCGTGGGCATCAAATGTGCCACGATTACGCCCGACGAGGCCCGCGTGGAAGAATTCAAGCTGAAGCAAATGTGGAAGAGCCCCAACGGAACGATCCGCAACATCCTCGATGGCACCGTGTTCCGCGAGCCCATCGTGATCCAGAACGTTCCGCGGCTGGTGACCACCTGGGACCGCCCGATCGTCGTGGGCCGTCACGCCTTCGGCGACCAGTACCGTGCCACCGACTTTGTGGTTAAGGGAAAAGGCAAGCTCACCATTACGTTTGAAGGCGAGAACGGAGAAAAGCAGGAATACGAAGTATATCAGTTTCAGGGCGAAGGCGGCGTAGCCCTGGCCATGTACAATACCGAAGAAAGCATCCGCGGTTTTGCCCGGTCCTGCATGAACATGGCGCTGCAGAAAGGCTGGCCGCTCTACCTGAGCACGAAGAACACGATCCTGAAAAAATACGACGGCCGGTTCAAAGACATCTTCCAAGAGATCTTCGATGCCGAGTTCACTCAGAAATTCAAGGATGCCGGCATCGTATACGAGCATCGCCTGATCGATGATATGGTGGCTTCCGCCATGAAGTGGAACGGCGGCTTTGTATGGGCCTGTAAGAACTACGACGGCGACGTGCAGAGCGATTCCGTTGCCCAGGGCTTCGGCTCGCTGGGACTGATGACCTCTGTGCTGGTAACGCCCGACGGACAAACGATGGAAGCTGAGGCCGCACACGGTACGGTTACCCGCCACTACCGCGAGCACCAGAAAGGAAACCCCACCTCCACCAACCCGATCGCATCCATTTTTGCCTGGACACGCGGCCTCGCTTTCCGCGGCAAGCTGGACGGCAACCAGGAGCTGATCGATTTCTGCAATGCCCTTGAGCAGGTGTGCATTGAAACGGTAGAAAGCGGTAAAATGACCAAGGACCTCGCCCTGACCATCAAGCCCGGCAAGGTGGAACATGGAACCGACTACCTCTATACCGAAGAATTCCTCGATGCCATCGATGAGAACCTGAAGAAAAAAATGGCCCGTTAACTACAGGGAATAAGGAATAAGGAATTGGGAATTGGATAATCGCTGATTCCTGATTCCTATTTCCCAATTCCAAATTCCAAACAACCTAACAGATGCACTTCCAGTCCACCATCCTGATCCTGCCGGGACTGAACAATTCCGGCCCCGAACACTGGCAATCGCTGTGGGAACGGGAACTGGGCTTTCGGCGGGTGGAGCAGCAGGACTGGGATACGCCTGCACGCCAGGACTGGATCGAAGCGCTGGATGCAGCGGTCCTGCAGTATCAGCCGGAAAATGTGCTGCTGGTCGGCCATAGCCTGGCCTGTATCACCATTGCTTACTGGGCGAAAACATACCGCCGGGAGATCAAAGGCGCGCTGCTGGTGGCACCCAGCGATACCGAAGCCGCAAGCTACCCGCCCGGCACAACCGGCTTTTCACCGGTTCCCCTTGACCCCTTACCTTTTCCTTCCATTACCGTCACCAGTACGGATGATTATTACGTGCGGCCCGAACGCGCCCGTCTTTTTGCGCAATCCTGGGGCAGCACCCTGGTGGAGATCGGGGCCTGCGGCCACATCAATGCAGCTTCCGGCCTTGGCCGCTGGGACCAGGGATTAGCCCTGCTGCAGCAGCTGGACCGGATACCGCAGGACCAGTAAAAAGGGAACGTCAGGCCCGGAATGCGCAGGCATTGCGGAAACAGCTTGCTATTGCCCATAATCCCATAAACAGGAAACGTTTGCTGCATTTGCAGATAGCAGCCGGCAACAGTAATGCATTCCTAGAAAGCAAAACTTCAGAAGTGATACAACAGACATTCGTCACTGTCACTATCGCTGCTTTCGGCTCGTTCCCGTTCATACCATTGTTGCTTCCCTCGTCGTCAGGCAAACCTCTTTCCTTCTGAAGAAGTTATTACACGTTTCCCTTCAGGTTTTCCAGCATGTCTGCGGTCATGCGCTCGAGGTCGTATTCGTGTTTCCAGCCCCAGTGGTCGCGGGCCACAGAATCGTCGATGCTTTGCGGCCAGGAATCGGCTATGCCCTGGCGGTAGTCGGGCTTGTAGTCCATGGTGAACCCGGGCTGGTGCTTGCGGATAGCCGCGCCGATCTCTTCCGGTGAAAAGGAGATCCCGGAGATGTTGTAGGAGGTACGGGTGCCGATCCGCTCCTTCGGTGCTTCCATCAGCTCGATGGTGGCCCGGATGGCATCGGGCATGTACATCATCGGAAGGTAGGTATCCGGCTTCAGGAAACAGGTGTACCGGTTGTGCTCGAGGGCCTCGTGGAAAATCTCCACCGCGTAGTCGGTAGTGCCTCCACCCGGGGCAGACTTGTAGGAGATCAGTCCCGGGTAGCGGAGGCTGCGTACGTCCACGCCGAATTTATGGAAGTAGTAATTGCACCAGAACTCGCCGGCATATTTGGAAATACCGTATACGGTCGTTGGCTCAATGATCGTTTGCTGCGGGCATTGCTGCCGGGGCGAAGTGGGTCCGAATACCGCGATGGAAGAAGGCCAGTACACCTTGTGCAGCTTTTCCTCCCGGGCAATGTCCAGCACATTGAGCAGCCCCTGCATGTTCAGGTGCCAGGCCAGGTTCGGATTCTTCTCTCCCGTGGCCGAAAGGATGGCGGCCAGCAGGTAGATCTGCGTTACGTTCTGACGGATGACCTGTACATGCAGCATTTCCTTGTTCATGACATCGAGGCTTACATAGGGGCCGGTACCCTTCAGGAGGGGATTTTCCTCCCGCAGATCGGAAGCGATCACATTGCTTTCTCCATACATTGAACGCAGGGCCATGGTCAGCTCCACGCCGATCTGCCCGGAAGCGCCGATCACCAGTATTTTTTCTTTCATGGTTGGTTTCGTAAAACGGCAAAGAAAGAAACTAAAGCGGTACAAAAATCAACTTTTACGGAAAGGCGGCTCTATCCCTGACCGGTTGCAACGAATCCGGATACCAACAGATCGTACGGAAGAAAAAAAACAGCGGGCAACCGGAATTTACTCATGAACCATTCCGATCGTGCAGACAAACCTAAAAACTTCCCGCCTGACTGGCATTCAGCCCGGGAAAAAAACGGCAGCCTGACCGGGGTTTTCTTCCCGGCGGTTTTTCCTTTCTTCTCCTTAGTACTTTGGCTCAAAATCATCCGATATGTTCCTTCGATTTTCATGGGGAATCCTGTTGACCACACTGCTTTTCACTGCCTGCTCCAAAAAGGAAATCAAAACGCCGGCAGTTCCTGAAGGCCTCTGGACCGGCAAGTATACCGTTCAGCAGGCCCCGCAATCCGGTGCCCGTCCATTGTACCTGGTACTAAAGCCTGGCGGCTCGCTGCTGGTGGAGGCCGTCGCCGATAACGGCGCCCTTCAGTTGGGCCCCGGTACCTGGCAGCGGAGTGCAGAAGTCCTTACGCTTTCCTACATCCTGACCGGCCCGTCGGGCAATGCCATTGCGCACGAAGCCACCGTTACGCTTTCCGGCAACGTACTGTCAGCCGGCTCCTGGCGGCAGACCGGCGGCACCGGGTTATCCGGAGGCTTTTCGGATCTGACCCGGGTACCCTGACCGGGCAATCCTTACCGATCCGTTACCTTTGCGGCATGAGCACTTTTCTGAATGAACTGTTTTCCGGTCAGGACTTTGATCCGGCCGGATTTTTCCTCATTGCCGGCCCGTGCGTGGTGGAAAGTGAAGACCTTGTATTCGATGTAGCCGGGCGTGTTTCCGAGATCTGCAGGAAGCACCGGATACCCCTCGTATTCAAAGCCTCGTATAAAAAAGCAAACCGGACCAGCGCTTCCTCCTTTACCGGGCTGGGCGACAAGAAAGGCCTGGAGATCCTGCAGAAGGCGGCCCGGCATTTCAACCTCCCGGTAACCACCGACATCCATTCGGAAGCCGAAGCCCGCCTGGCGGCCGGGTACGTGGACATCCTGCAGATTCCCGCCTTTCTCTGCCGGCAGACCGAACTGCTGGTGGCGGCGGGGCAAACCGGCAAGATCGTGAACGTAAAAAAAGGGCAGTTTGTCAGCGGTGAAGCCATGCGGTTTGCAGTGGAAAAGATCCGGCAGGCAGGCAACGATAATATCCTGCTTACGGAGCGGGGTACCACTTTCGGCTACCAGGACCTAGTAGTGGACTACCGGAACATTCCCATTATGAAAAATACCGGGGTACCGGTGGTCATGGACTGCACCCACAGCCTGCAGCAGCCGAACCAGACCTCCGGTGTCACAGGCGGCAACCCGCAACTCATCGGCACCATTGCTTCCGCCGCCATTGCGGCCGGTACCG
>DATAGL010000287.1:0-7590 GCA_036263755.1 Chitinophagaceae bacterium
CTCAGCCTGATCACCCGGTCATAATAGTAAAAACAAAAGAGGCGCAGAAGCGCCTCTTTTTCGTATAAGGGTAAATCAGGGCTATCAAAACTTGTACACAGCAGCAACCAGGGCACTGACCGTGCTCTTGGTGGTTTCGCCCGAGCCTTTGGTGAACACGCTCTGGCTGGCGTTGTCGAGCCGCAGTTCCGGAATGATGGTCAGGTTGTCGATCCGGAAATTGGTGGAAAGGGTAGTGGCAAAAACCGATCCGCCGGCTGTGGCGCCGCTGAATACGTCGGTCAGCTGTTTGTCGTCTTTAAAATATTCGCCGCGCAGGGTCAGTCCAAAGGCGGGCGTGGGATCTACGTTCACATACAACGCCGAGCCCCACCAGCTGCTGGCATCTCCGAATTTATCGCTGGTAGCGTCTTTGCGTTTTACTGAAGAAACCGTGCCGTTGAAACCGAGCCCGAATTTGCCGGTCAGCGCGCTGGTTAACACCAGGTCATATTGCTTCAGCTTGGCGCCTTCTCCCGGCTTGCCGCCCTGGAAATTTACATAGGCTTTCAGCTTGTCGCCGGCCAGGGGAACGCTGTACTGGGCCACCAGCCACTTGCGGGAAAAGTTGGCGGTCTTGAAATCGGTAGGATTCGCGATGCCCACCATGAATCCGCTCGAGCCAATGGTAAAGTCAGACTTTACGCCGGTATGCAGGAACGGTCCTTTGGAGAACATGTAGCTCATGCTGTAATTGCGGTTGGCGTAAGCGTCCACCAGCTCGTAACCGATATGGGTTGCCCAGGTACCAGCAGTGAATTTGATGTTTTCGGTGGGCGCATAGCTTAGGTTCAGCTGCTTGATGGCAAATCGTGTCTGGGAATAGGCATTGTCTTCGGCGGAGTAATCCGTGTACGAAAAATCATCGGCCCTTTTGCCGAAACCAAGATCGGCCACCACGCCGACTTTACCGAAGCTATGTTCCAGCTTTACGGAAGCCATGCCCAGTTCAAAAGAGTTATGGGAGTTAGTGAAGGAGGTAAAGTTGTTGAACGTACCGGCGTCGGATTTAGGGTTACTGAAATTAAACCGGTAATAAGCGTCGGCGGAAACAGTGATCACGGGTTTGGCGGTTTTCACTTCAGCAGAGTCCTGGGCAAAGCAGCAGTTGGTTGCAGCCACAGCAATGGCTGCAATGCAGAATTTTCTTAACATTGTACTACATTTTAGGTTTTAAACAGGGTACAGCCGGTGAACTTGTGTCAGAAGTTCACGTACAGGCTGTACCTTTTTTATTTGATCATCGGGAGAACAGGGGCAGAGTGTCAGTCTACCAGCTCTTCCTGCATCTTGCCGTTCTCATGAACAAGCAGGGTGCCTTGCAGGTATTTTTCGTTGTGCTGGGTGGCGTCGAGACCCAGTTCTTCTTCTTCGGAGCTGACGCGCAGGGGGAGGATAAAGTTGATCAGTTTGAAGATGCCATAGCTTACGGCAAAGGAATAAGTAACCACGATACCGAGGGCCTTCACTTGGGTGAAGAAGAATTCGGGGTTGCCGTAGAAGAGGCCGTCATTGCCGGCGCCGTTCACGGTTTTGGTGGCGAAGATGCCGGTCAGCAGCATACCCACCATACCACCCAGTCCATGACAGGGGAATACATCGAGGGTATCGTCGAGCTTGGAGCGCTGCTTGTACATGACGGCCACGTTGGAGATGATGGCCGATACCACTCCGATAAAGATGCTCTGGGGAACGGCTACAAAGCCGGCGGCGGGTGTGATGGCGACCAGGCCTACAACGGCCCCGATACAGAAGCCCAGTACCGAGGGTTTCTTGCCGCGCAGTACGTCAAAGAACATCCAGGAAAGGCCGGCGGCAGCGGCGGCGGTGTTGGTGGTGGCAAAAGCCGAAACCGCAAGACCGTTGGCGCCCAGGGCGGAGCCGGCATTGAAACCGAACCAGCCAAACCAGAGCAGGCCGGTACCGATGAGTACATAAGGAATATTGGCCGGGGGAATTTCTTTATGATCCATGTGCACCTGGCGGCGCTTCAGGACGAGGGCGCCGGCGAGGGCGGCGCAACCGGCAGAGATGTGCACCACGGTGCCACCGGCAAAATCGAGTGCGCCCATCTGGAAGAGGAAGCCATCGGGGTGCCAGCTCCAGTGGGCTATGGGTGCATACACCAGCAGGCTGAAGAGAACAATGAACAGAATATAAGCGGTGAAGCGGATGCGTTCTGCCACGGCGCCAACCACCAGTCCGGGAGTGATGATGGCGAACATGAGCTGGAACATGGCGAAGAGGGACAGCGGAATGCTGGGGGCCAGGCTCCAGGGGGCGCCGGAAACCACGCCTTTAAAGAAGGCGAACGTACCGGGGTTACCGATGATGCCGTAGCCGCCGACCTTGATGGATTCACCAAAGGCCAGGGAAAAGCCGATGACCACCCAAAGCACGCTGACCACACCGGTGGCGACCATGCTTTTGATCATCGTGGAAATTACGTTCTTGCGGTGGACCATTCCTCCGTAGAAGAAGGCCAGTCCGGGGGTCATCAGGAAAACCAGGGCGGTAGCAACGATGATCCAGGCAATGTCCGCGCCATTATAGGCTTTGCCTTCGTCAGCGAAAGAGGGGAGGGAAGGGATGAAAATTGAAGCAATCGCGACAGCAGCCAGCACCAGGAAGGGGGCTACTTGTTTGAAGGAGAGTTTCTGCATATCATTTCAGGTTTAGACATTAGAAATATTAATAATTAATATTCTCAATTCTAAAATTATAGGAAAAACATGGCACCATGCGCTTAAAGTAATATATATTTATAATTATAATATTAGTTATTAATAAAAAAGGGATCAAAACTGATCCCCTTTCCTAAGGTTTATCGCTAATTATCAGAGTGCTATCAGGCTGTGGTCTTTTGTTTCCAGTACCGAATGACCCATCAGGAACTCATCCACTTTCCGGGCGCATTCCCGTCCTTCAGAGATGGCCCAGACCACCAGCGACTGGCCGCGGCGCATGTCACCGGCGCTGAAAATCTTGGAAATATTGGTCTGGAACCCTTTTTCCGAGGCGCGCACATTACCCCGCTCGTCCAGTTCCACGCCCAGTTCGTTAAGCAGTCCCTCATGCTGAGGGTGTACGAAACCCATGGCCAGGAAAGCCAGTTCGCAGGGAATCTCCCGCTCGCTGCCCGGTACCTCTACAAATTGGGCGGGCCGGCCATCGGGTGACAGTTTCCATTCCAGGTTTACGATTTTCAGGGACCGCAGGTTACCGGCCTCATCGCCCATGAACGCTTTTGTAGCCACCGCCCATTGCCGTTCAGCACCCTCCTCGTGGGAAGTGGATGTTTTTAGGGTCATGGGGTACGTGGGCCAGGGCATGAAGGGCGTACGGGACTCCGGGGGCTTCGGCAGCAGCTCGAACTGGGTGATGGAACGGGCGCCGTGCCGGTTGGAGGTGCCCACACAGTCGGAGCCGGTATCACCACCGCCGATGACCACCACGTTTTTGCCGGTGGCGAAAATATCTTCTCCTTCCACCGGGCGCTGGCTCACCCGCTTATTTTGTTGCTTCAGGAAATCCATGGCGAAATAAACGCCTTTGAGGTCCCGGCCGGGGATATCCAGGTTGCGGGGAATGGTCGACCCTCCGGCCAGTACAATCGCCTGGTATTCCCGGAGCAGGTCATTGATCCGGATATTCACGCCCACATGCGCATTGCACTTGAACACCACGCCTTCTTCTTCCAGCAGGCCGATCCGGCGGTCGATCACCCATTTTTCGAGCTTGAAATCCGGGATGCCGTACCGCAGCAGTCCGCCCGGGGCATCGTCGCGCTCAAATACCGTTACCTGGTGACCGGCATAGTTCAGCTGGGCGGCAGCGGCGAGACCGGCGGGTCCGGAGCCTACAACAGCGATCTTCTTCCCGGTGCGCACGTTCGGCTTCCGGGGCTGAACAAAACCTTTATCGAAAGCGATCTCTATGATGTGCTTTTCGATCTCCTCGATGGTGATCGGAGGCTGGTTGATGCCCAGCACGCAGGCGCTCTCGCAGGGGGCCGGGCAGATCCGGCCGGTGAATTCGGGAAAGTTATTGGTAGCGGAAAGAATTTCGTATGCGCCGAGCCAGTCCTTCTTATAAACCGCATCGTTGAATTCGGGAATCACGTTGCCCAGCGGGCAGCCGCTGTGGCAGAAAGGAATGCCGCAATCCATGCAGCGGGCGGCCTGCTGGTTCAGCTTTTCGTCGGAATAGCGGTTTACAAATTCATTGTAATCCTTGATCCGCTCTTCCGGCGACCGCTTGGACGGCAATTCCCGGGTGAATTCTAAAAAACCGGTTGGTTTACCCATGTTCAATTACTTTTTATTCGTTCGAAACTGTTTAGTGGTCCGGCCGGTTCGCTGAACAGGGGTTCAGCAAACCGGTTTCCGTTTGGTTGTCACCTGCATCCTGATCAGGCATTCTGCCGCTGGCGTTCCGCTTTTTCCCGCAGCGCTTTTTTGTAATCGCGCGGGAACACTTTGACAAAATGCTGCAGCTGGTTTTCAAAATCGTCGAGCACAAAGCGGGCGACGGTGGAACCGGTATAGGCAAAATGGTTTTCAATCAGGTCTTTCAGTTCGGCTGCATCCTGTGCGTCCAGCGGATCCAAGTCAACCATCTCGTTGTTGCAGAGGCTGTTGAACTGGCACTTCACATCATACACATACGCAATGCCCCCGCTCATGCCGGCAGCGAAGTTGCGGCCGGTATCGCCCAGGATGACCACGCGTCCGCCGGTCATGTATTCGCAGCCATGGTCGCCCACACCTTCTACTACGGCCGATACACCGGAATTGCGAACCGCGAAACGTTCACCGGCTTTGCCCCGGATATAGGCGGTACCGGACGTGGCTCCGTAAAAAGCTACGTTGCCGATAATGATGTTTTCTTCCGGTACGAAGGCGGCCTGCTGCGAAGGATAAACAATCAGCTTGGCGCCGGAAAGCCCTTTGCCGAAATAGTCATTTGCATCGCCTTCGAGCTCCAGGGTAACACCCCGTGCATTGAAGGCGCCGAAGCTCTGCCCGGCCGTACCGGTGAATTTGAAGTGAAGGGTGTCATCCGGCAGGCCTTCACCTTTATATTTCTTGGAGATCTCGTTGGAAAGCATGGTGCCGATGGTCCGATCGGTATTGATGCACTTGAATTCGGCAAAGACTTTTTCGCCGTTCTCCAGGGCGGGCTTCGCCTTTTCCATCAGTTTCCAGTCGAGCAGTCCGTCCAGCCCGTGGTCCTGCTCTTCCTGCCGGTAAAGGCCTGTATACAGGGACGCCGGGTCTTTGAACAGGACAGGGGAGAGGTCGAGTTTGCTGTATTTCCAGTGCCGGATATCGGGGCGCTGTTCCAGGCACTCCACCTGGCCCACCATTTCGTTGATGGTGCGGAAGCCCAGTTCGGCCATGATTTCGCGCAGTTCCTCCGTGATGAAGCGGAAGAAGTTTACTACGTATTCGGCATCGCCGTTGAACCGCTTGCGCAGTTCCGGGTCCTGGGTGGCCACACCCACCGGGCAGGTATTCAGGTGGCATTTGCGCATCATGATGCAGCCTTCCACCACCAGTGCGGCAGTGGCAATGCCCCATTCTTCGGCACCCAGTAAAGTGGCAATGGCGATGTCCCTGCCGGTCTTCAGCTGTCCGTCGGTCTGCACCACTACGCGGCTGCGCAGTTTGTTTTTGACGAGAGTCTGGTGGGTTTCGGCCAGGCCGAGTTCCCAGGGCAGGCCGGCGTGTTTGATCGAAGAGAGCGGAGAGGCACCCGTGCCCCCGTCGTGTCCGGCGATCAGGACTACGTCGGCTTTTGCCTTGGTGACACCGGCGGCTATGGTACCCACACCTGCCTTGGAAACCAGCTTCACGGAGATGCGGGCGGCACGGTTGGCATTCTTCAGGTCAAAGATCAGCTGGGCCAGATCCTCAATGGAATAAATATCGTGGTGCGGAGGAGGCGAGATGAGGCCTACACCCGGAGTGGAGTGCCGTACCTTTCCGATCCATTCATCCACTTTGTGGCCGGGCAGCTGTCCGCCCTCGCCGGGCTTGGCGCCCTGCGCCATCTTGATCTGGAGCTCATCGGCCATGGTCAGGTAGTAGCTCGTCACGCCGAAGCGGCCGGAAGCCACCTGCTTGATGGCGGAGCGCATCGAATCGCCGTTGGCCAGCGGCTCGTAACGCATTTCGTCTTCGCCGCCTTCGCCCGTATTGCTCTTGGCGCCGATGCGGTTCATGGCAATCGCCAGAGTGCTGTGCGCTTCATGGGAAATAGAGCCGAACGACATGGCGCCGGTAGCGAACCGCTTAAAGATCGACTCGGCCGGTTCCACTTCCTCGATGGGAATGGAGGGCCGGTTGCGCTTGAACTGGAAGAGGCTGCGGAGCGTGCAGGCCTTCTCGGCCTGATCGTTCACGTATTTCGAATATTTTTTGAAAGTACCGTAATCGTTCATCCGTGTGGCATACTGCAGCAGGTGGATGGACGTGGGATTAAACAGGTGGAATTCACCTTTCCGCTTCCACTGGTAAACACCGCCGGCAGGGAGGCGCTCCACGGGAATGTCTTTCTTGGAAAAGGCAAAATGATGCTTGGCCAGGATCTCCCGGGCGATCTCGTCGAGCCCCATGCCTTCGATCCGCGAAGTGGAGCCGGTAAAGTACTGGTCGACCACGCTGCGGTTCAGGCCGATGACCTCGAAGATCTGCGCGCCCTGGTAGGAGGCCAGCGTGGAAATGCCCATCTTGGAGAACACTTTCAGGAGGCCGTCGTTCACGGCCTTGATGTAATTCTTCTTCAGGTAATCCACATCGAGCGTGGTCTCCAGCTTGCCGTTCAGCTTCAGGTCGCGGATCGTGGACAGCGCCAGGTACGGGTTGATGGCCGTGGCGCCGAAGCCGATGAGGCAGGCAAAATGATGCGTTTCCCAAACGTCGCCGGCTTCCACCACCAGGCCTACCTTGCCGCGGTAGCCTTTGCGGATGAGGTGATGGTGAACGGCAGAAGTGGCCAGCAGCGAAGGAATCGGCGCATGGTCGGAGTCGATGGCGCGGTCGGAAAGGATCAGCACCTCGAACCCGTCTTCCACGGCATCCACCGCATAGCGGCACAGCCGGTCGAGGCCTTTTTTGAGGGAGCCGGGCTTGCCGTCGGCCTTGAAATAGGTTTGCAGGGTTTTTGCCTGGAAGATGCCCGTATCAATGCTGCGGATTTTTTCCAGCTCATAATTCGTGAGTACCGGATGTTTCAGGGCCACGGTATGGCAGTCGAGCGGGTCTTCCACCAGCAGGTTCCCGTTATTGCCCACGAAGGTGGCCAGCGACATTACCAGCCGCTCGCGGATGGGGTCGATGGGCGGGTTGGTCACCTGTGCAAACAGCTGCTTGAAATAGGAGCTCAGGTGCTGGGGCTGATCACTCAGGATGGCCAGCGGCGCATCGGTACCCATGGAGCCTACCGGTTCTTTCCCGTCGGTGGCCATGGGGGAAATGATCGTTTCGAGGTCTTCGGTGGTATAGCCGAAGGCCTTCTGGTATTTGAACACCTGGTCGTGTTCGAGGT
>DATAGL010000288.1:0-2087 GCA_036263755.1 Chitinophagaceae bacterium
AGGTCGTTTTCGTCGGTCGCCTTCAGGAATACGGAAAGGGGTTCGCCTTTCTGGTGGCCGGGCGCACTGCTGCGGGCCGTAAAGCGAAGCGACCCCAGCTCATACTCCTCCAGATCAAACCGGCCCCGCATGACCACTTTACGCTTCCGGGCAAAGGCATCTTCATCGTCGCCGTCGTACATTTCGAGATCATAGCGGCGGCTGCGTTCCGTTTCCAGGGTCAGCAGGTAGCGGCTGTCGAGGTCCAGGTCGAGCGCGTCGTTCAGAACGAGCTCGGTTTCATAGGAGCCGGGCCGGAACGGGCGCAGCACCCGGATGACGGTATCCACGCCAAAATAATGATCGGTCAGCCGGAGCAGCAGGGGCGTTTTTACCGGCTTTCCGGTCCGGTGCCAAACCACCGCCTTCAGGCGCAGGGTATCCCCGGGCCGGAACCTGGGCTTATTGAATACCATGAACCCGCGGAAGCGGCGTTCGTGCGGCGTTGGTTGACTGAAGTAGCTAAAGGAATACTTCCGGTTCTGGCGCCGGAGGCGGACCGGGGTCACTGCCCATTTCAGCGGTGCCTTTTGCGAAACCTGCCACCAGAGCCGCTTCCAGGTAAACGGGTTCCGGCGCCCGGGCATAGTGAAGTAATAAACGACCCCGTTCCGGATCACCTTAACGGGACGGGGCTTCTGCCAGCGGTTGACCCGGTAGGTTTGGGTAGGTTTATCAAAGAGCAATCGTTTCTTCCCCGCAAATACGCGGGCATCGCTTACGATCCTGCTTTCCTTGTCAAAGAGGGCAATGACCAGGTCGCGGTGGTTGTTCACGGGGTGGCAGCGCAGCTCGCCCACGGTTTCCAGGTGGTATACCAGCTGGTTATCCTGTGCGTGCACCATCAGGTAATTGCCCGGGGGCAGCGGGTGCGTACGTTCCTTACCGGTAGGAAAGGAATCCATGCGGGTGTGCAGGTAATCCGGGCCGGCTTTCTGCAATTCGGAAGCAAACAAGCGTGCCGCTTCCTCGGGACCAATCCGGTAAATGTAGGTGAAGGGGCTGGTATGTCGGGCCATTCCGAAGGGCGCTTGCGCACCCGACGAAAGGGTCAGGACCACCAGGAAAGGCAGCAGCAGGTTCCGCACCATAAGCAGGGTTTTGCGGAGGATGCTTCGTGCCCGCGAATTACATAACCGCGGAACCGCGGATGAGCAGGATTTGGAAGGATTAGCCCGATTAGATTAAAGGATGTAGACCGGTGGACACAAAGGTTTGGTCTTAGTAAGGCTTACTCCAAATACTACCAATACTACCAATACTACTTTTCCAGAGAAAACTCCAAACCTCAAACCTCAAACCCCAAACTAATACCCCACCAGCCGCTGCACCGTATCATGCAACCGGCTTTTCGCCAGGAATACTTTTTCGAGTTCGGTATTGAAGGGCACCGGTGTATCCAGGGAGGCGCAGCGCAGGATGGGGGCGTCGAGCCATTCGAAGCAATGCTCGGCGATCCAGGCGGAAAGCTCGCCGCCGATGCCGCCGAAAAGCGTGTCTTCGTGCAGCAGCAGCACCTTGCCGGTACGGCGCACGGCCGCGCGGATCGCCGCGTAATCCAGCGGAAGGAGGGAACGCAGGTCGAGGATGTCGATGGAAATCTCCGGGTGCTCGGCCGCATAATCCTCGGCCCAGTGCACGCCGCTGCCGTACGTGATGATGGTCAGATCGTCGCCCAGCCGCACGGTGCGCGCCTTGCCGATCTCCACTTCATAATAGGCTTCGGGAACCGGGCCGGATACGCTGCGGTACAGGGCCTTGTGCTCGAAGAACAGTACGGGGTTGGGGTCGTTCAGGGCCGCGACGAGCAGTCCCTTCGCATCAAAAGGCGTGGCGGGGTAAACCACTTTGAGGCCCGGCACGTGGGTGAACCAGGCTTCGTTGCTCTGGCTGTGGAAAGGCCCGGCACCCACTCCGCCGCCCGTGGGCATGCGCACCACCACGTCGGCGGTCTGTCCCCAGCGGTAATGGATCTTGGCGAGGTTGTTCACGATCTGGTTGAAACCTACGGAAACAAAATCGGCGAACTGCATTTCCATCATGCTTTT
>DATAGL010000289.1:0-4806 GCA_036263755.1 Chitinophagaceae bacterium
TGCTGGACAGGCTGAAAATAGAGAATGCCGTACTGGGGGGCTTTTCCATGGGCGGAGCGGTCACCCTGCACTATATGGTGAAATACAAGGGCGCGCATGTAAGCAAGCTGGCCCTGTTTGCCGCCGCCGCTCCTTCCTGGAAGCGCCGCCCCGGTTTTCCCTACGGTGCCTCCGATGAAGATGCGGCCGGCCTGATCCAACTCACCATGACCAACCGGCAACAGGTGATCGAAAATTTCGGTAAGGCTTTTCCCGCCTCGGAGACGACTATTCCGGCAGGGATGGCGAAATGGCTCGAAAGCATCAGCCAGGAAGCATCTCCCTACGCCACCACCCGGTCCATCACGGCCCTGCGCGACCTCGACCTGCGCGCCGACCTGGTGAAGATCAAGGTACCGGTAGCGATCTTTCACGGCACGAAAGACAAGCTGTGTGATTTCGCATTCGCCGAATTGCTGCACAAGGGACTTGAAAATTCCTATATTGTAAAGTTTGAAAACAGCGGGCATGCCCTGTTCATCGAAGAACTGGACAAGTTCAACACGGAACTGGAGCGGTTTGCCCAACAATAAGCCATTTCATTCTCAGGCGGAACAGGGGTTCCGCCTGAATTACCGATACCACCACCGCTATTTAAGAAACGATGACCCGGAAAAAGCTATTTGAGCAAAGCCTGAAAACGATCGGACTGGTTCCTTTGGATGACCACAGCGCGCACGATACGATCATCCCGCACTACGCTGCTTACATTAAGATTTTGTACCTGCCGGAAGGATATGAACTCCGGGTTGATTTCAACCGATACCGCACCGACCGGCCTTCGCTTTTTTTCGTCGCCCCCAACCAGGTCCTGCATCTGGACCGGCCCGGATCGGAGCCGGGATGCATCATCTTCTACAACCGCGACTTTTACTGCATCCAGCTTAACGACGACGAGGTGGCCTGCGACGGGCTCCTGTTCAACAATACGAAGAACATGCCCATGACCGCGCTGGCGGAAGAAGAGGCGGCGTTCATCCGGCACCTGCTGGAGCGGATCGAAGAGGAGCTGGAGGTCAGCGACTCGTCCCAGGAAGAAATGATCCGTACCTACCTGAAGCAGCTGCTCATCAAGTCCACCCGCGTCTGGAAAAAGCAGCACCTCGACGAGGAGCTGGTCCGGCAGAACAGCGACCTCGAATTCTTCCGTCGGTTCACCATGCTGGTGGATGCGCATTATAAGGAAAAGCACAACGTGGCGGATTATGCCGGTCTTTTACGGATGGCGCCCAAAACGCTCACGCACCGGTTCCGGCGCCTGAACCTTCCCCAGCCGAACGAAATCATCAAGAACCGGATCATCCTGGAGGCCAAGCGGCTCCTCGTCCATACCACCCGGACCTCCAAGGAAATAGCCTACGACCTCGGCTACGACGACCCGGCCTATTTCAGCCGGATCTTCCAGCTGAAGACCGGCGAATCCCCTTCCGGTTTCCGCACCAAATTCCTGGCTCCCGCAGGCGCATAGACAAGGTAGCCGCCGGAGCCATCAACCTCCGGCACATGCTTTCTTCCCGCTTACGTCCAGTCCTCCCGGGAATCCTGGCCGCCTTATTCTTGCCCGACCTTTCTCCTGAACCGGCTGATGTCCCTGCAGTGCGGCAGCTGGACCTGAAGCGCCTCCCTTCGTTTTTTTGGATGCTTCCGTTCCTGCTGGGGATTGTGCTGCTGCGCGGCAACGGGGCACCGGTGCGGTCAGGCTGCCAGGGCCGGGCCGGCCGTTCTACGGAAGTCAAAACAGGAAAAGCAGATCTTTCTGAGCCCGCTGTAGGCTTCGCAAAGGATTTGGAAGGGAGAGTGGCTGCCGGCCTTCTGCTCCTGCCGGGTGTCTTTCATTGCCTCGTGCAGGCTGTCGGTGAGGAGCAGGTAGCTGTCGCCCGCCACCTCGTTTTTCAGCAGGCGGTGCGCTTCGATCACCACTTCGCCGTACAGTTTCCGGAAGCCTCCGATCTCGAAACGGATCATCGGTCCGTAATGGGCGATCACTTTGAGGGAAAGGGAAAGGGCCTGCGCCACCGATGGTTGCAGCTCGCGCAGCTTCCGGTCAAATGCCCGGCGCATGACAACGCACTGGCGGAGCAGCTCCTCCAGGCGTGGGGGCGGACCGAAGCGGTAGAACAGGAGCGCGTCTCCTTCCACTTCCGCCAGCTGCAGCCCGATCCGGTTCTGCTCCAGCAGCACCGACAGCAATTCAAAAGTGATCCGCTGCCCGGTGTGCACGTCCGTGGAACGGACCAGCCGGGTGAAGCCGCTGATGTCCGGGATGAATAACAGCCCTTGCCTGGCGGCACCGGCACGTCCTTTTTCTTCGGATGGTTTCCTGCGTGTTTTCATGGGTGCTTATTGAAGGGTGAGCTGATGCTGCCGGGCCCCGGCCGGGCGCACTTCGGTGGGCGGGTAGCCGAAGTGCTTCTTGAAGGCAAAGGAAAAATGCGACAGGTTTTCGAACCCCACCTCGTAACACACATCCAGCGGCTTCCTGTTCTTTTCGGCCAGCTCGTAATGCGCCCGTTCGAGGCGTTTCTGCGTCAGCCATTTCTGGGGCGTGGCCTGGAAATGCTTTTTGAAATCGCGCTTGAAGGTGGTGAGGCTTCTGCCGGTCAGGTAGCCAAAGCGCTCCATCGGCATGTTGAACATAAAGTTCTTTTCCATGTACCCCACCAGGTCGATCTTGCCGGGTTCCTCGAAGTTCGCCAGGATGCCGTCGATGTGGGGGTCCAGGGCGCGCAGGATGCTGATCGCCTCCGTGATCTTGAGCGACCCGATATTGCCGGGCAGCTCCCTCATGTCGAAATACGGCAGGAGCGAAGCAAGGCAGCTGGCCAGGAGCGGGTGATCGCGGTAGTGACGGATCCGGGCATCGGCCGGCGGCGCCGGCTGCCGGGGGTTGCCGGCATAATACCCTTTCAGAATTTCGGTGGTCAGGTGCATCACCACCGTTTTGTGCGGCCGCCCGTCCTTGGGGTAGTTGATGATGGTGGCCAGCTGGTTCCGCGGAATGAGGAAGATATCGCCGGGCTGAAAAATATAGGTTCCTTCCGCCTGCACGATCTTCGTCTCACCGGAAATAAACCAGATGAGCATGTGCTGGTCGAACATGATATCGGACTTGAAGAACCGGTCCTCGTAGCAGGACAGCTTGATGTCCGGTGTGATATATTTTGCCGTGTATTCCATGATTGCGTGTATTGAAGGTAGCAAATACGGTTTGACCGGGGGCAGGTGGGGAAGGGCCCTTTCCCACCTGCCCCCGGTGATCCCCACCGTGGCTTCTTTTTCGCGCAGCTCCCGGGCAAAAGCAGATCCGATCCCGCTGCGGCCGCCGGCACCTGCGGCTGTTTTTCCATTCAGATCGTACATAAATAAAGTTGAAGGATGGATGAGGAAGAAGGATTGGGGATCACTGAACGGGGAAGGGAAAGCGGAGCACCTGCTCGCTCCATTGCCAGAGCCGGGCGGCGCTCACGGGGTCCAGCGAATACAGGCTGACACCGCGCTGGCCGCCCGGTGTGGCGGGTTCCGCTACATCCGCGTCTTCGCAGTATACACCACCCAGGTCGTTCAGCAGCGGACTGGTGGCGCACCAGACGGTCGTGGCGGCTCCCTGCGGGATCGTTTTGAGGGCGGCGGCTACTTCCGGCCGCAACTTTCCTTCCTCATCCAGGAAACCCATTTTCCGGAGCAGTTCCACCGGTGCTTCCCTTCCCAGTTCGGTTCCGCCAATCGAGCCGGGGTGTACGGAATAAGCCCGCACGCCCTGGGCTTTGCCCCGCTGGTCCAGGGCCACCGAAAACAGGTTGCTGGCTGATTTGGATTGCCCGTACCCCTGCAGGGTTTCGTAGGTGCGGTGCAGGAAATTCGGATCGTCAAAATCAAAGGGGGCGAACTGGTGTCCCTGGGACGATACATTGATCACCCGCGCCCCGCCGGCCCGGGTCAACGCCGGCCACAGGCGCGCAGTCAGGTGAAACTGGGCCAGGTAATTGGTGGCGAGCTGTGATTCGATGCCCCGGCTGTCCCTGCGCAGCGGCACCCACATGATCCCGGCATTGTTGATCAGCAGGTGAAGCGGCCGGCCGGCATCCAGCACCTGCTGGGCAAAGGCATCGATTGATTCGGGACGCATGAGGTCCAGGGCGATCACTTCCACATTCGGGATGCCGGCCAGGTTCCGCTCCGCTTTTTCAATATCCCTGGCCCCCACGATCACGGTGGCGCCGGCCGCCGCAAGGGCTTTGGTGGTTTCCAGGCCGATGCCCGTATTGCCGCCCGTTACGATGGCGGTCTTTCCGGCCAGGCTGATCCCCGAGATCACCTCACCGGCAGTGGAGGCGGCGGTGAAGGGGGAGGGGATGCGTTTTTGCAAGGCGCCGTTGAAGTTGTTCTGTTCCATGTTGTTTTGTTTTGTTGGAACAAATGTCGACAGAGGGCACAAAGGCGGCTTTGTTGTAAAGGCCGATTTTACTTTGTTTACCGGGCCATTGTTTTGCCCCTGTTCCGGAACAGGAAATAGGGCAGATGTTTCCGGATAAAGCCGGTAACGGGTTCGCTTTTTTGCGCGGCACCGCCTTTTCTTTTCCCGTTCCTGCGTTTGGAATAGCCGTATTTTTAGTCAGATTTGTTTATGCGTTATCCGCTCTTTATCGTCCTGCTCTATTTTCTTGCTTTGCCCCGTATGGCTGCAGCACAGGGAGGGAAGCTCCTGTGTATCCGGAACGTGAACGTGATCCCGATGACCGGGGATACGATCCTGTACCACCGGAATGT